>NZ_JADPKQ010000212.1:0-21274 GCF_023074015.1 Bradyrhizobium sp. 142 | reverse complement strand
CGATCCCGACCGCATCCGGTTCTCTCCGTCGATCCTGCCGCCCTACATGCGCCGGTCTAAGTCGATCGAGACGCTGCTGCCGATCCTTTACCTGAAGGGGATTTCGACTGGCGACTTCTCGGAGGCGCTGGCTGCGCTGCTCGGCAAGGATGCTGCCGGGTTGTCGGCCTCGCGGTCGCCTAAAGGATGGCTGGCGCGACGAGCACACCGCGTGGCAGAAGCGCGATCTGCGGGGATTCCGCAGTAGACGGTTGCATGGAGAAGTGCCTCCTTGATCTCATCGACCGTCACCCCGTTATTGATCGCCCCCTGACATGGAGCTTGATCTCCGCGGCGCGGTTGAGGGCTGTTAACATTGCAAGATTCAACAGGCTGCGCGTCCGGCGATCGAGGCCGGACCTGCCCCAGGCGTAGCCCCAGCACCACTCCGTCGTAATCCGCTGGAACGCCATGGTGAAATCGTTGGCATTAGCCAGCGATTTATCAACTATTCGGCCCCGAGCACCTCCCTCCTGAGCTTCAATCCCTCGTTGAAAATGCCTTCGAGCGCTTCATTCGTTGCCATCATTGACACCGCGGCTACATCTCGCCCTACTTCCCCGATTTATTCCTGCATTGCCTGACTTGGAGTAGCGCCCATCCATGGGAACGATCTGACGATTGCGTATTCGAAAAATGAGTCGAATCGCGAAAGCGCGTGTTTGCGATAACCAACGCTAGTTCGGGAGGTGATCAATATTGGTCAGCGGCCGCAGCATTCATAGTTTCACGATGGTGCATCACCGCTCCCAGTGGCATCCACCGGTGACTCCCGCCCTGATCAAGGCTAGCTCCATGACCATCCAGCGACCGATGTGTCTCAAATGCCAGATGAGCATGATGCTGGCGCGCATTACGCCCGGTCCCGCCGGCTTTTGCATTCATACCTTCGAATGTCCCGCTTGTGATCTCATCCACCAGCTCCTCGACGAGGCAGTCGACCCGATGAAATGCGCAAATACTTTAGCTTGGTTTCGGGGCGAGCTGCGGGCGCCGATATAGCACGCGCGCAACCGAAGCGATCAAGCGCTGAAAGCATCGATGTGGGCATTGCGGCGACGAAGCCGAGTGCGACGCCTGGCTTCGCAACGGCCGTGACCTGCTCAGCTCCAACGAACATCTGGCTCAGCGCCTCTTTCCGCGAACTCAGCGCCGCCCTTCGACATATCGAAGGATGGTCTCCGAAAGGCGCACGACCAGCTCTTTGAGCTCTATATTCTCTTTTTCGAGAGAGCGAAGGGCGCCAATCATTCCTGTCGTCGTCCGGATTCTGGGGCCAAAAGGTGGGCGGCTTTCCCTCGGCGATCATTCCTTCCTCCCAACAGCCCTACCCCCAGGATGCATACACTTAGAGACACCGATTCGCTGGTCGATATTGCTCAGTTTCAACGGCGAGCGCTTGGTTATCAAGTGGCCCTGATCTGCCGCGACGCTCTCCGTTGGGGCTTGCTCTTGCCGCCAATCAGCGTGACATCATGGTGGGAGAGCCATGCCGCCCAACCCGCTCCGCACAGCCGCCCGAGCCGAGGCCAAGCCTTGAGCCAACCATATCGCCGGCAGACGTAGTCACCCGAAAATCCGCATCATGATTGCTTTGCCGAGGGGGACGGCGCGTATTCCGGTGAATGCGGTGACGTAGTCACCGGAATAGAAGGCTCGAATGAGATCAACGCGCGTGTTGAGGGTCTCATCGAACCGGATCGCAAATCCATCCCGAGTGCGCCGCACGACCAGAGCCGCGACAGTTCTCTCCCGAAGAGTGCAATGAACGGCAATGCCAACAGGTGGGGGATTGTTGCTCACGAAGCGGGCACCCGTGATCGACATATCGGCCAAACGGTAGATGCCGGACCGCCCACCGATATTGAAAAGAACCGGCTCAGTTCGCTCGAACCGCTCGGCCTTTCGCCGCCGCGGCTGCTCGATGGACACCAAGCAGACGATCGTCAGGATGACCGCATTGTATAAACTCCAGGCCAGCGCCAGGCCGCCATAGGCGATAATGTCACCTTGCGCATGAAGCACGAAGGCATAGACAATTCCGGCGAGCGTAATCGCCAACGCGGAGCCGTAGACCCCGAGCAGCGGCCATTCGATGAAACCCTGATCGCGATCCCCGCCCTTTGCGGTGACCTCGAATTTGTGCCCCAGCGGCTTGAGCAGTCCCGTCGCGACCGCTTTGAGAACCGCCGGCAGAGCAATGTATTGAGCGACGTCGGACATCACCGCCATTGACCGTCCACGGGAAATCCAGGCCATGGTGAGCGAATACCAGATATAAAACGGCAGGAAATATCCGAGTAGTACGGAAAGATCCGCCTGAACGGCTTTGATGCCGAACAGAAGATAAAGGCTCGGAACGACAAGACCGAATACCTTGACGACATAGGTCGAGGTCCAACTCATGAATGCTTCGAAGAGGGACAGCCTGTCGACAACATCCAGCCGCGATCTTCGGGAAAAGGGGCCGCTGCGCCCCCGAACGATCTGCATGAAGCCAAGACACCATCGGCTGCGCTGAGTGATGTACTCCTTGAGTCCCTCGGGGGCCAACCCCAAGGTCAGACGCTCGTTCAGGTACACCGTGCGCGCGCCAATTTCCTTCAGCCGCAGCGTCAGTAGATAATCCTCCGTCACGGAATCGGTCGGAAAGCCGCCAATTTTTACAAGTGACGAGTGTCTGATGACCGACGACGTGCCGCAACAGAAAGCCACGCCCCACGCGTCCTTCGCGGGCATCAGAACATCGAAGAAGAAGCGCTGCTCGTCCGGCCAAACCTTATTCGCAGCCAGGTTGGTTTGGATCGGATCCGCATTGATGAAATGCTGAGGCGTTTGCACCACGCCTACGCCAGGATCGCGGAACAGGCACATCGCGCGAGCGAGAAATGTGGGCATGGGAACGAAATCGGCGTCGAGGATCGAAATGAAGTCGGGGGGATCGGCGAGCCCTGTCACATGCCGAAGAGCGTGGTTGATGTTGCCGGCCTTGGCGTCCTTGTTGTCGGGCCGTGCCAGATAGCGGCAGCCGAGCTCGCCTGCAAGCCTTTCGAGCCAGCGGCGCCGCCCGTCGTCCAGCACCCAAACTCGATAGTTAGGATAGTTCATTCCAGTTGCGCCGACGATCGTGCGCTCAAGAATCGAAACTTCCTCGTTGTAGGTGCAAATAAACACGTCGATCAGGGGAGAGTCCTGTCCGGCAAGCCACCGTCTGTTGGCTTCGACTTGCGGGGTTCGATCGGTCGTGCGGCTTAGAAACAGCAGCGACAGTGCACTCGCCGCGAGTGATGCAGCCTCGACGACGAGGAACAAGGCTCCCACGACGAAATCGGCGGTCCAACCGACGGGCGGGACCGTGGATGTAATGCGCCATCCAAAATAGCGGGCCATGAGCAGCAATACGATTGCGATCATCAGCGAACGCGCCGCAGAGTTCCCAAGCCGGAGCCAGGGCAGGATCGCAAGGCAGAACCCGAGCGCAATAAGGCCCGGTGTCAGCGCGGGGATCATGGCTTTCTCGCACTATCTGTGGAGAAGATCACGCGTCCGGTTCGTCCGACCGGACAATCGTTGGAGCCGTCGTTAAGGCCGGGGACCGAAATCGTGGCACGATATGGTTCCTTGCTCAGCGCATCGGGATTGATGGCGAGGTTGGCTGCGGCCCCTGCGGAGCCCATAAGATTGACAACGGTGCCGGCCAACTCGGGCCCGCCGGCGTTCGGCCGAAAATGCGCAACCGATCCCAATTGCAGCCTGTTATAGACGCTCTCCGTGACATTGGCCGTCACCACGGCACCGGAACAATCGAGCAGACGAATAAGTGGTTGACCGGCTCGCACGTCCTCTCCCGGTGCGGTCATGACCTCCCAGATCCGGCCGGCGACGGGGAACTTGATCTCAGCCTCGGAGCGGTTGATGTATTGAAATCGCTCGGACTCGATCTCGCCGGTGAGCCACGAGATTTCGGCATCAGCATGCTCTACGTCCGTGGCCAGCCCTTCGGCCCGCTGCCGCATTTCCTCCTCACGCTGCACCGAACTCGGACGATCGTTGTAGCTGTCGCCAAGAAACGTGCCTTCGCGCGCGGCGGTGAGCTCAACCTGGGTCGCATCCAGGCGGCGTCGCGCGCCGATCTCAGTCTGCTGGGCTATGGTTTGATCTCGCGTCAAGCGCCCAAGCTCGACAGAGGAAACGCTGCCCGATTTGATAAGCGACGAAGCTCTCTCCACTGCGGCCGTCGCCTCCTCGCGACGCGCCGCGGCCGCTTCGATTGAGGTCTGGATTTCCGCGATGCGCGCCTCGAGCTGACGGATGCGCCCGACCGTGAACAGCGCCGCCTGATGCGCCAGATCCTTCTGCGCCGCGCGGGCCGAAGCTATCTTCGAAACGAGGCTTGGCCTTTCGTTTTCCAGGCGAGACATTTGACTTCGTAGATCATCGAGCCGCACGCGGTCGCCGCGCGGATTGACAACACGAAGAATGAAAGTGCCTTCGCCGACGACGCCTAAGTCGCCTGGCAGACTGGCCCCGGTTGAAATCTTCCCGTCGATCGGCGACCTCAACGTCACGAGCCTCGAGTTGACGACGGCTTCGACGCTTGACGTCTGGAAAAGCGCTTTCAGGGGCAGCCAGCCGAATACCGCGACGATGGCGATGCCCGCGGCGGCCTTCACAAATCGGAGAAGCGTCCGGCTCGACTTGGATTGCGCCACATCCGCGACCGGAGCGCCGTCAGTTCCCGAGGTGTAGGTTTTGCCAGGACTGAGACGCGCATCCAACTCGTCCTGCAGACCGTGCGCGACGCATGTCACGTCGATCGATCCAGGGATGGGCCCAGCGGACTCTAGACCGCCGCTTTCGGGTGTCGAATTGAAACGCGTTTGATTCTGCATGATAGACCTACCGGTTAACGCGCAACCTCGGCGCGAGATGCGCCTCACCGAAGCCAAATGCGATGCTGGTGTTGCAGCAGTTAGTTGAAACACGAGAATTGTCTGCAATAGAGAACCGCTAAGAGCCGCGTTGGCCGATACAGGCACAGGGTCCGTGCAACCGTTCGGCCGATAAGTTGACAAGGCGCAGCTTGGCCGCTTGTGCAGTCGCGGCCGAGGGCGTAGGCATTGTTTTCTCAAAGTCCGCGAGAACGCTGGCGCTGAGCTCCGAGGCGGGGACCGGCCGGCCGAAGAAGAACCCCTGGACCTGATCACCATCGGCCGCGTCGAGAAAAGCGGCCTGGTGAGCGGTTTCGACGCCTTCGACCGTTACGCGCATGTTCAACTCGCGTCCGAGCGCGATGATCGCTTTCACCACCGTCCCGACCCGGCAATGGGAGCCGTCGAGGCCCTGCATGAAGGTTCGATCGATCTTGATCTTGTCGAACGGAAAGCGCCACAGATAGCTGAGGCTCGAATAGCCAGCGCCGAAATCGTCCATCACGATTGCGACGCCCATTGCCTTGAGCCTCAGGAGCTGCGCCATAATTGTTTCGGTGTTGCCGAGCAGCAGGCTTTCGGTGATCTCCAATTCAAGCCGGTGCTCCGCGAGCCCCGCGTCTTTAAGTGCGGCGGCGACGATGTCGCTGATGCTGCCCGCCACGAACTGCGCGGGCGACAGGTTCACTGCAACGGTCAGGTGCGCCGGCCACGTCGCGGCGGTGCGGCATGCCTCCCGCAACACCCACGCCCCGATCTTGTCGATAAGCCGCAAGTCCTCGGCGACCGGAATGAAGGTCAATGGCGGAATGAGCGTTCCGTCCGCCGCGGGCATCCGGATCAGCGCTTCGAAGCCGACAAGGCGGCGCTGAGATATTTCGAAGAGAGGCTGGTAATGCAACTCGAAGCGATCATTCAGTACCGCCTCGCGAATCGCTCTCTCGAGCTCGATGCGCGCTTGTAGCTCAGTATCCATCTCTGGCACGAAAAACCGGATACAGTTGCGGCCGGCTGCCTTGGCCGCGTAGAGCGCGAGGTCGGCACTCTTGAGCAACCGCTCCGGGGTGGTGTCCTCATCCATCGCCAGCGCCACGCCGATGCTAGCGGTGGTGCGTATCTCGTGCTGCTTAAACTTCACCATAGCATTTACAGCGGTGGCAAGATGGCGCGCAAACGTCTCGGCCTGAGTCCTGCCTGCGATGTCATTCTGCACGACGACGAACTCGTCCCCGCCGAGCCGGGCCACCACGTCGTCGATCCGGACCGCTGCGCGCAGACACTCGGCGATGGACTTGAGCAGAAAGTCACCGCCGTCATGACCAAGCGTGTCGTTGACCTCCTTGAAACGGTCGACGTCAATGAAGTGCACGGCAAGGCTGCCGCCCCGTATCGGCAGGTGAGCGAGGGCTCTCTCCAGTTTTTCGATCAGATGGGGACGATTGGTCAGCCCGGTCAACGCGTCATGGTGGGCGAGAAAGCGGATGCGTCGGTCCGCCTGTTTCACCTTTGTTTCACGATACCAGGCAATTGCGGGAATGGAGAAGGCGAGGCCCGACAGCAGGCAAAGGAATGCGGCCGCGGTCAGGAACGTATTGTGAAAACTCCTGCGTTGCTCCGTTTCATCCACGTAGGCCGCAACGACCGCGATCTGGCGACCGTTGGCCTGGACCGGAACATAGGCGAGCGCGAAGAATGCCGGCCGGTCGACCGAATTGCCCTTCCTGACGTCGACGATTGGTTGACCGTCAGCGACTGATCGCGCCGCATCGGGGCTGTATTCGGACAAGTCGACGAGCGCGATCTTTTCGCGGGTCGACATGAGCTGCGAATAACCATTGCGGTTGAATATCTCGTAGTGAAACACTTCGCCGGAATTTCGCGCCGACAGGAAGAACGCTATGCTCGCGGCGGAAGGCTGCTCGCCGCCGGCGATCTGCTCAAGATCGGCGACACTGGCCGCCAGGAACCTCGCCCAGCTACGAGCGGTCGACGTCGCATCTTGACGGAGAAGATGATCGGTCGTGATCTTCA
Organism: Bradyrhizobium sp. 142; assembly: GCF_023074015.1. Taxonomy (NCBI): domain Bacteria; kingdom Pseudomonadati; phylum Pseudomonadota; class Alphaproteobacteria; order Hyphomicrobiales; family Nitrobacteraceae; genus Bradyrhizobium; species Bradyrhizobium sp. 142. The sequence goes on along the minus strand of NZ_JADPKQ010000212.1, from coordinate 14,273 downwards.
GGGTCATCCCGGTGCCCAGCAACAGAATGGCAAGCGCGGCGACGATGGTAACGATGCTTCGCTGAGGCCAGATGCTGACGAGTGATGGCATCCGTGGCTACCGGCTCGATCGCATTTTTGTGAGCTCGGCCCGGACCGTTTTCAGCAGCTCGGCATTGTGCTCACTTTTCGAAGCCCAATCATCGGCAATGGCCGCGAACACGGCATTTGCTGCATCCAGGTCCGACGGCGCGGGTATGGTCACGTGACGCTTGGGATCGGACTTTAGCTCCTCCACAATGCTGCCTTCCACAGCTTCGTAGGTATCCATGAAACGTCCGGCGGACCATGCACCACTATATTTGAGGATGATCGCCTGCGCCGATTTCGGTAGCCGGTTGAATGTTTTCTGGTTCATTAAAACCATCAGCGGCGCGCCGCTGATGCCAAGAAGGTAATGATAAGTCGCAACGCGTTTGATGCCATAATCAACCAATGGAGATGGTGGCACGAGGGCACCATCGATGCTGCCGTTGCCGATGGCTTCGGAGATCTTGGTGACCTGCAGAAACACGGGCTGCACTCCGAGTTTTTCCAGCGCGGCGGCTTCGCCCGGATTGTTGACGCGAATTCTCTTGCCCTTCAAATCATTCAGCGACGCGATCGGAATCTTGCTGTGGATCGTCTCCGGTTCGGTGACGTAGGCGCCGATCACGGTGTAGTCATCGTATCCTTGCAATGCGTTGGCGGCCACGAGCCGGTTGAACACAGCCACGGACTCCCGCATGCTCGTAAACAGACCAGGCATCTCGATGACTGCATTATCTGCGAACCGGTTGCGCGTCAGTCCCGTCACGACGTAGGCGATGTCCGCCCTACCATCGAGCACGAGCTGGGGCTGCTCAGCCGGATCCTTGCCAAGCACGCCGCTGAAATAGGTTTCGATTTCGATCTGGCCTCTGGCCTCGGTGTTGACCGCGTCGACGAATGGCTTGACCGCGGCGAGATAACTCGTCGAGCGATCGGAGCTAGGGAATGCCAATTTGAGCTTGACCGGTTCGGCGGCGGACGCCGAAGTCAACACAAAAGAGATCACCGCGCATCGTGCCAGCAACTTAAGCATCGGTTTTCCGATCGTGGCGGCGGCGCGTCACACAGTTATGCGAGACGCCGATTTCCTCTGCGCTCTAGAGAACCCCCATAGATTGACGCGCTGTAGATAACTCTCATAAGTAGAAAATGGCAATAGAAAATAGCGACCCGAGCGGCGATCAAATCGCACATCACGGTTTGACGCGTGTTAACGCCAGCGAGGCAATTGTCTGAGAGGGGGGCAAATGCAACCTGGGCCCAACTTCAGCGGCTCGTGCCCGCACGGCAATGGCGCGAAACTCGAGGCTAGCCTTGTCAGTGCCGATCACGGATAAGAAAGGCGGTTCGAAATGTGACTTCAAATCGACCGCGCACGTACCTCTACCCTGCGACCAAAAGGGGTGAAGGGCCGCCCGCTACCCTGACAGGCGGACTCAATCAATTGCCACGAGGCTGACGGCGCGAGGCCATACTTGGGGCCAAAGGCGATACTGCAAGAGACTGATCAAGTTGCACAGACACCAGGCGGATCAGCTTGAGATACTGCGTTCAAACCAGGATGCCGAGGTGTCACAATGAATATGTCGAGCGAAGGCCTGCTGGTCATACTGTTTGTCGGTCTCGTTGCGGGCTGGTTGGCGGGTCAAATCGTCCAGGGGACTGGTTTTGGAATCATCGGTGACCTCATTGTCGGGATTTTGGGCGCCTTTATCGGAAGCTGGTTGTTACCTCAGCTGGGCATCAATCTCGGTACCGGAGTGATCAGCGCGAGCGGCAACGCCACCATCGGAGCGATACTGCTGCTGCTCATCGTGCGGCTGCTTCGGGGTGGCAGCGGATGGGGCGGTAGGTGGGGCGGCAATTGGGGTCGGCGATGGTAACGCATTCCCGCGGTGAGAACGCCGTAAAAGTTCAGCTTGGCGGCGAGTTAGAGAGGTTCAAGGCAGGTGGACCGTACGAGAAACGGCTTAGTAGACGAGTTGGGACTGAGCGATGTCGCGATCCCGTCTGCCCAGGTTCAGGATCCGCGCGGGCTGCGCGAGCCCGGGCTCGCCTTGGGCCGCGATCCGGTCCGCACGCCGATGCCGTGGGACGGGAGCGAGAATGCCGGCTTCACCACCGCCAAGCCGTGGCTGCCGCTCAATGCCGACTGGCCTATTCGCAACGTGGCGCGGATGGCGCAGGAGCCTCATTCAATCCTGGCGCTTTATCGCCAATTGCTGGCCGCCAGGCGCGCACATCCGGCGTTGGCCATCGGCGACTTCACGTTGCTGGACGCTATGAGCGTCGGCACGGCGGCGAGGGGTAGATGGGCGAGATCCAGATAGCGTCGACACCAAGGCTAGCTAGATAGTCCAGCCGCCGCTCGATCCCCTGAGATCGCCGATGCCGTCGGCGTTCGTATCTTGAAAGGAGCGCGGATAGATCTGGTAGATCACACCCGTCTGCCACCAGAGAGCTCCGAAAGAGGCCACCAACTGAGGCGACCTTACCGCGGCGCTTGCAGGCCGGGAGACGAAAGCCACTCATTCACATGGGAAGCGGTTACAGCTTGGCGAGCTTTTCTGATCGTGGCGTCGCGCAACGGACCCGGCGCGAGTTCGTTCGCCTCGTCCTTGAGGCGCATGACCTGCAACGTTAGATGGTCTTGTAATGGCGCTTTGGGTTGGATGCGGGGCATGGTGGCTCTCACAAAACGGGCGGGAGCACAACACCCTCAGTCACCGATGGAAGCCGAAGACAGGGCGGTGATGAAACCACTAGATTCCCTTTATTTTCAGTTGCCAACTTAAGAAACTTTAACTCCCGAACCCTTGTCCCAGACGAATTAGCACACTGCCAGTAGCCTACAACCTCGGGTCAATACCCGACGACCGGGTGCTGGCCGAAATAGGTGCCTAGGTCACCAATGCAAACAGCGCCCCCAAGCCGTATAATGCTTGATGGCGCTGTGCTGAATCCGGACAGTGCAATCCCCCGGCAGTAATATGTCTGCGGAGTCGCAATAAGGTTCAACGGCCAAATCGAGGCGGCATTACTCGTCGATCTCTCGGAGCTTCTGCTCAAGTTCCGCGATCTGATTCCTGATGCGCCTTAGAACCTCCTCGTCCGCGGTCCGGTCTGCCGACTGGCGGTACCTCACGATCTTCATTTCGATTTCAACACGCTTTGCAGCGCACGGCCGGACCATACATCGCTGCCAGTGGCGGATCGGTAGATGCGCGCGACTCCAACTCGGGTTCTGCAAGAGCTACCGGGCTCGTTCCGGCAAGGGCACCAAGAAGCGCCGCTACCCGTTTAGTCCCTTTATAGCGGGCTTGCTGCAACGCCATGGCTGGAAAGCATCAATCTTCAACAGCCGCGGCAGATACCATTTAGCTTGGCGGTGGTTCGGGCGTCTTCCGCGATGAAGGGATCTTCGTAGGGCGGCCGCGACGCGTCGCTTTCGATGGCTGCCGGCTTTGCTATTCTCGGAGGAGTCGCCGCATCGTAGCAGGCAAGTCGCCCGCTCGTGCTTTCGATCGCGCGGCATTCCGGCCCAGCGGCGAGAGCGCCTTGCGCGCAGGCGCAGAGCGTCAATACGGCGAGCATAATTTTCATCCGATTTCCTTTGCGGGTGGTATCGCCATTAGAACAGGCCGCGCCCACGAAGCAATGGCCAATCAGCGTCGCCCGAACGTGCTGCCCTGCGGGAACGCGCTTTTGCGCGCTCGCTCGAACCGTCAGTCCAGCGCATCGCTTTATGTCGAAGCTTGCGTTGCTATTTCTTCTTGCCGGACGCGAAACCCGGTTGCCATCCCGTGGCCTTTTGGCTTGGCGCCGCAGCTATTGTCTTGATCTTCTCTTTCTTGGGCTTCCTGGCTTCACGGTTACCTTTTTGCTCGCCCTTGGCCATCTCGATCTCCTTTAGGTTGATGATGACGCCGTCATTGCACGGCGAATCTCACATTGTCGCGTAGCGCGTCGCAATTCTCATCGCGCCGTCGATCTCGTCGGCCAGTTCGACTTCCCCGATCTCATGCAGACGGGAAACCATGATCGATGCCTGGGTCGCAGCCATGGAGAACGGCTCGCCCGTTTCATAGCTGAATTTAATGCGCCAGATTCCCCTGTGGTTGCGATGCGGCTCAATCAGCAACACCGGAAGATCGGGCAACCCATTCTCAAGCAGGAGTTTCGATAGCGTAGGCATCACCTCGCCCCTCCAAGCTTGCCCGACGCCCGAAAGGACATGGCGCCAAGCCTGCATTCATCTCCTGCCGTGGGATCCGGGGCGTGAACCAGGAAATTTGGTCGGCGCAACCTGAAGGCTCGCATTGTGCAACTGTGCACCCTTTGTCCCCGAATAGCCATGCATTAATTGATGCTGCGCCTCCCCTGCCGCCGCGGTTCAGCCTCTCGGCGAAATGACTTCCTCTCCACTGATGGCGCGATCCAGCGCGTCGACCAGCATCTGGATCTCGATGAACTTGTTGCGCGCCCGCTCGGCCTTATCCCGGTCAAAAGGAGCGGCCAGCACCTTCGCATGCGCGTCCCTGTCCTCGATCATACGCTCACGGGCTTTCTCAGCGTTTCAAGCCGCCCACTCATTACGCCTGACCTTTCAACGGACGGGTGGCGCCGGGCGGGGGCGGTCAACTTTTCATCGCCTGCATCAGCGCTGAAATCTTGATGGTCGCGAAATTGGAGAAAGTATCCGACACCGCGTATGGCAGAATGATGTGGTCGTTGTGCCGCATTGCCCCGCAGGTATAGACGACGTTGGGGACGTATCCCTCGCGCTCCGACGGCTCGGGCCGCAGCAACGGCTCGCGGGACCGGGCCAGCACCTTCGAGGGATCGTTCTTGTCGAGCAACGCCGCCCCGATCGAGTATTTGCGTACCGGGCCGACGCCATGCGTCAGCAGCAGCCACCCTTCATCGAGCTCGATAGGCGATCCGCAATTGCCGATCTGAACGAACTCCCAGGGAAATTCCGGCTTCAGAATGGCCTGGCCGTCGCCCCAAGTGTACAGGTCGTCTGAATAGATCAGGTACAGGTTCTCATTGTCCTGTCGCGCGATCATAGCGTATTTGCCCCCGATCTTGCGCGGGAACAGCGCCATGCCCTTGTTGCGTGCCGCAGGACCCCTCAAGGGCGCCAACCGGAACGACATGAAATCGCGGGTCTCGATCAGTTCGGAACGGATCGCCCGCCCGCTATAGGCGGTATAGGTGGCGTAGTAGGTTTTCCGGCCGCCATCCCTGAACTCGACAAAGCGGGCGTCCTCGATGCCGTTCGATTGGGATTCGGTAACCGGAAAGATGACACGTTCACTGAGCTCTTCCTCGGGCTTGAAGGTCAGTTCAACATGATCGCCGTCCGGTCCGGATACGCGACTGCAAATCCGGGGACTCGAGGCAAGCCGCGCTGTCGGATCAACGGTCAGGCTGCCGTCGGCTGCGAATGTGCCGCCCCGAAACGTCAGTGACGACACGTGCCCTTCGCCGATCGCACGGAGGCTGAGAATGAAGCGCAGGCCGCCCTTCGGCGCGTCCGATTGGTCGGGGTGCGGCACGGTGCTAGGGTTGAACAAGGCAGAGGCTTCGAACGAATACTCATTGAGAAAATAGGCCCCGATCAACTGGCGCTGGATTTTTGAAAAGCTTCCGTGCGCCGCGAAAGCCTCCTCCATTTCGTCTGCGCGGGCCTCGAACTTCTCCAGCAGGTTTCGATGCCGACCGAGGAAATTTTCAAGGACGTCCGCGAGCTGGGAGGCAACGGCTTCGGTGTCGAGGGCAAGAACCCGGTCGACGATATGATTTGCACGCGTCTTGTCGGTCGGGTTGAGATCGCGGGGTTCAGTCGCCGGCTTGAACGGGCGCACGATCACCCGCGCGGGATCGGGACGCAAATAAAGCGCCTGTCGGTTCAGGAAGATGCCCTGTGACACGGTGTCCTCGATCGCTTGAGCAGGAGGCAAGATTCAGGCGCCCATGGCGCGCAGTGCCGCGGGTTTGGTCAGGCCGGCATTGACGCGCGCAAGCTGGCGAATCTCCGCAAGCCCAAGCAGATAGCACACCACCGACTCGCCGCCGCGATTTTCATTGGCACGATCGGGGTGGAGTCCATCGCGGCAACTGCCAGTGTGCGGATCGACCAGCGCCACCGACAGGTCGTTGCTGCCGAGAAACCAGGTGAAGGCGCGGGTCGCAAGCGCTTTCCATTCGGCATCGCCATCCGCCCGCCATGCCGTAAGGCAGGCAGCGATCGTCGCCGTCGCTTCCACGGGCTGCTGATCAAATGCGCGGGGAAGTTGCCGCAATTCGCCGAAGCCGGCGGTGCCGACCGGCCGGAAATGCCCTGCCGGCGTCGTTTGTCGCGTCATCAGCCAGCGCAGAGACCTCAATCCGGCCTGCACGTATTCAGGCGTTTGCGTCGCCGCGCCTGTCATCATCAGCGCCTGCGGCAGGCGGGCGTTGTCGTAAGCCAACCCTTCCTCGAACCACACCCAGTCCGGCGTTTCGACCGACGCCAGACAGGACATCAACTTGTCGGCAAGAGACTGCCGGATCTCCTGGGCGTGGAGATCATCGGGAGCCACGGCGCAATAAGCGCCCAAACCCAGCAGGGTGAACGCCCACGCCCGCGGAGAGCGAAAGGTCTCTACAGTCGACAGAGCCTCGGCGAACAAGGCAGCCGCCCACTGGCGCCGCGACGGAGTTGCGTCGCTGCGCGCGGTTTCGCCGAGCGCCCAAAGCGTCCGGGCGTGACTGTCTTCGGACCCGCTGGCTTCGAGCCAGGTTCGATTGAAGCCCATGAAGTTGCGAAACCGCCCGGTGTCAGGATTCCATGCATGCTGCACGAAAGCGGCGAAGCGAGCCGTCAAGACTTCCGACAGGGGCTGTTCGCCTGGACTATTGAGGGCGCAGGCCAAAAGCATCGCGCGGGCGTTGTCATCAACGCAATAGCCGTGCGAGCGATCGGGCACCGAATGCACGGCGTGCTGGAACAGGCCGGTATCGTCGCACATCGACAGGAAATAGCCGATTTGCATGTCCGGCGCCGCAGGGCCGCGTGGCTCCGGAACGCCCGTGTTGGAGGGAGCAATGACCTTGAGCCAGTGACCCTGAGACGCGCTCTCGAAAACCGACATGTAGTGCTCGGCGGTGCGTTCCCACGTCATGGTTCTGCTGACCGCATAGGCACGCCGGCACATCGCCTGCCGGCGACCGTCATCGGTGAGCAATTCCGCGATCTTGCTGCCGATCGCCGTCGCATCACCGAACGGCACCAGGACGCCGCGTCCATTGGCCAACAGTTCGCGAGCATGCCAATAAGGCGTCGAAACGACGGGCTTCCCCAGTCCAAAGCTGTAGGCCAACGTTCCCGACGTCATCTGCGCCTCGTTGAGATAGGGCGTGACATAGACGTCGCACATCGAGATGAATTCGAGCAGCGTGGGCAGATCGACGAAGCGGTCGAGGAACACAACGTGGTCCTCGACGCCAAGTTCGCGGACCCGCCTCATCAGTCTGTTGCGATACGCCTCGCCCTGGTCTCGAACTAGATTCGGATGCGTTGCGCCAAGGACGACATACAACGCATCGGCGCGACGCTTCAGAATCGACGGCATGGCGTCGATCATGACTTCGATACCCTTGTTGGGGGACAGCAGGCCGAATGTCAGAATGATCGACTTTCCGTCAAATCCGAGCCTTGCCTTCGCCGCGTCGGGCGCGACAAGCGCGACGTCGGGAATGCCGTGGGCTATGACCTCGATCTTGTCGTCCGGCACCTGATAGACGCTGCGCAGCAGTTCGCGGCCCTTGTTGGCCATCACAACGACCTTCGACGAGGCATCGACGATGCGCTCCATGACCGCGCGTTGCGCGGCGGTCGGATTGGCCAGCACGGTGTGGAACGTCGTCACGACGGGCATGGTGAGACGCGACAACAGTTCGAGGACGTGGCCGCCGGCTTCGCCACCGAAAATTCCGAATTCGTGCTGCAGGCACACGGTCTCGAACCGGCCGGCATTCAGGAAGTCTGCTGCACGGATGTATTCTTCGATCTTGTCATCCTGGATCTGAAAAGCGACCGCCTTGGGATAATCATAGGTTTGACCATGATCGGTCATCGCCACGATGCAGGTCTCGAGATTCGGGCGTGATGTGGAGATCGCCTGCTGCAGGTCGGTCGTAAAGGTTGCGATCCCGCAACGGCGGGGCAGCGAATTGCCGACAACGGCGATGCGGCGGAGCGGCGTCATGCTTGTACCTCGACAGTCTCGCTTGATTTCGGCGAATCGCCGGCGGACATGCCGGCAGATTTGGTCGGTTCTCCGGCGTCCTCCAGCAGGGCGGCAACGGGATCAGGTCCCGGATAAGCCATCAGGCCGCTCATGCCGCCCGCGCCGACTTCGATGCCGGTTCGATCGCCCTCGATGAAGACGGCGTCACCGACCGATATGCTCGTCAATCCGATCCGCGCCCGGCCTTCGATCGCAAGGATCCAGGTTTCCCGATCGGCATTGAGTGCCCAGTTCGAATTCGCCGGCAGGTCGATCCGCTCAATGACGAAATGCTGGCTTCTGATCAGGGCTGTTCGAGCCGTGGTGAGGCGTCGTGGACCGGATTGGATCTGAACCGGCCCGACGTCGGAAACAGCGACGGCGCTTTCTTCATGCAGTTCGCGCTGCCTGCCATAGTCAAACAGGCGGAATGTCGTATCGTTGCGCTGCTGAATCTCGGCGAGCACGATACCGGCGCCAATGGCGTGAATCGTGCCGGCGGGGACGTAGATGATGTCGCCTTTCGCGACGGGACGCCATTGCGTGAGATCGGCAATCGAGCCGTCCCTGATTGCTGCGCGCAATGCCTGTGGCGTGAGTCGCCGCTTCAGTCCCAGCGCAACCCGCGCGCCGGGGGCTGCTGCGAGAATGTACCAGGCTTCAGTCTTGCCGTTCGGCAAGCCTATTGACCGGGCAAATTCATCGTCCGGATGAACCTGAATCGACAGGGGCTCGCTAGTGAACAGCAATTTGAGCAGCAGGGCCGGGATGGGTCCATGCTTATGCGTGCGCTGGAACCACAACTCTCCAACCGGGTCACCGGCAACGTCGATGCTGCTCCATGGATGGAGATCGCCTACTCCCCACGGTTTGCGCGCAAACTGCACGGCGGCATGCTCGATTGCCATAGATTGTCCTGACCCGAAACGCGCATATCGCAGCGATATGCCGTTGGTCGATTTGGTCGATACCGTTTATGTGATTTGGCGTGGCTAAGGCGTCGCGACGGGATGTTCGCGTTTGTCGCGATCCCGCAGGGCTAACTGATCACATGGGTACTCCGGCGTCAGATAGCAACCTTGCTGGGTCCATTAGCGTTTGGTCGCCCAGGACGGACGAACGCCCGTCCAGGCGAGAAGCGCATCCCATTCGGCCCACCGCATCCGGCGTTCCTCATCGCCGACCCTGATAAAGACAAAGGCGGCATCATCCTTGCCGGTTTTCGAATCAACGAACATTGCTGGAACGCCGTATGCGTCTCTGATGATCGCCGTATTTGCCATTCCGACTCCTGCTTTCTGTTAAGCACTCGGATTCCAGTTGCCGGCATGTCACTTGAGGCGGACTACCACTGAACAATCACGGCAGCAGCGATCAGCAGCGCAAAAAAGATCGGCAACAGCACCGGAGGCACCAGCCAATCACGAAGATCGAATTTGAGGGCATCAGACATGTGACCGCCCTTTTGGTGGAGGCGGGAGCGCAACGCTCTCAGTCACCGATAACAGCCCGGGGCGCGCGGTGATATGTTAAATATAGTGACTATCTGCCGAATAGCGAGGAGAATCGTAGTTTGTTTTGGGCTGGGCCTGACCATCATGGTGCTCACGAATGATGACGCGACGTTCACCACGTTCGCGCCAGCAATGGCCTGACTCATTGCAAACCATGCGGACGTTTTGAATATTGATCTCCGGAACGAATACTCTGAGCTTTGCACCGCAAGCCTGTGAAGACGATGGGTTTCACGCGTCGGGCAACCACCGGAACCTCTTGCCCAGACCTGTGATGAACTTGCCGCTTAATCCGTCCGCAAATGCCGACCATGACTCCGTATACGCGCGGCGCGCAGCGATTTTTTGGCATTTCTTTCCCAACTTAAGGGGCGGACCGCCGAGATAGCTCTCTGTCCTGGCCGATAGTCCGACGCGGTCATGTGCTTCGTCGGGACCAAGCCGCTGATAGCTGCAATCGCGGCCTGAGACCGCTCTCCAGAGACGATGGCGCTGCGACCTTCTGACTGGAGACCAAGAACGTGCTGTACAGCATCAGGACAACAGTCTACCGTTCAGCTACGGGTGGCCGTTGCTCACCTTGAAGCTGTTTTCATGAAGCGGCGACGTCCGACGTCGCTGCTCGTCGTCGTAGCGGCAGCTAGAGTGCCATCGGAAGGCGCAATCTCTTAGGCTAAATGCTTTTCCAAGCGCGGACGCAAGCGGCGTCTGCGGCTGCGAACGCGCTTGTGTGCGCAATAAAGGAGATCATCATGAGAATACCCGCAATTTTGCAGGGTGAGGCCCGGACCCGCTTCCTCCAAGGTATCGCTTTCGGCGCTGTTGCAGCGATGGCGATCGGATTTATCTGGGGCGGCTGGGTCACCGAAGGCACTGCCAGAACTATGAGCGCAATGGCAGAAAGCAGCGGTCGGATGTCTGTTCTGGTCCCGATGTGCGTCGCACAGTTCACGGCGGCTGACGGCGCCGTCGCCAAGTTCAAGGCGGCGAGCTCATATTCAAAGGACAACGTCATCGGCGAATTCGTAAAGACCGTTGCCTCCACGAGTATGGACTATTCATTCGCCAGGGCGTGCGCAGTCGGCGTAGAAGCTGAACTCTCAAAGACGGCCGCAAAGAGCTGAGCGGTTAGTTCGCCAAGATAGGTCACAGGTCCGGACGGCCTTCCTACCTTGTATATGGCTTGTTGGCCGTCATCCTATTCGGCGGTTATGTGCTGCTCAATGACTTTCAAAACGACAACTCCGCAACCATGGCCACGACCCTGACACTCAATCGCTAACGCCTCGCGCGCTTTTTCATTGGGAACCACACGGGCACGTCCACGCCGGCAAGTGGATCCGCTGCCTCTTTTGTCTCGATGGGTACGCTGGTCGCGACGGAATTGGAGTGCAGAACCCTTGTGCCTTAGTCGTTCGATTCATGGTATAGATCAGTCGCCAATGACGGCGCCTGCTCGGCGCTCATCGAGAGCGGCTGGTCAGCGTCATAGCAGAACTTGATGCGCCAAATCCCGCCGCGACTTCGATGAGGCTCGATGAGCACCACTGGAAGATCGGGCAACCCGTTCTGGAGCAGCACCAACGATAGACTGGTCATCAAAACCGTCGGCCGGGCCGATCGGATATCTTCGGCGCCAAGTCTGACTCAACTAGGCTCGTGCGCCCCTCGTGCAGATGCATCGAGTTGCTCCCAACACGGCTTAATTTGATATTGGCGCCGAACTTTGATTTCGTGGCAATGCATAGTGGAGCGTCAGCAAGCTTGCCTTGCTGTCATCGAAAACCAGACGATCCGTCTTTGCCATTTCGGCGCGCATCGCGTTGCAGCAGAAGATCATCCATGGATCAAAAACGGGGAGCATACTGACGGACCTGTAGAGCTCTCCACACTCGATGGTTAGGTCTTGCCGACCTTGTGCGCCCGCCAATTCGAGCCCGGGACTTAATCTCTTGCCGGAACTGATCTGTTGAAACCATGCCACATCCGATTAGCCGAAATCCTTTCCGAAAAGGGATCGGCTGGCCAGGGTTACGTATAAGAAAACGTCCTCGTCGATTCGGACGTCAGGGCTTCAAACCATAGAGAAACGCCAGCTTAAATATATATAGCTAATGGAGCAAATTAACCGCTTGAGCGATGTCAGTGCAATATTGTGACTGCTTGCCCATCTATAAAGATTTAACAAGAACGTCGCGACAAGAGCCGTTCCCTGCTCCGTCACACCGGCGCTATTGGGCACCTAGCGTAAGTCAGAGTTCGACACTGTCGAGGCTGCTGAAACATCGGGTCGGGAGCTGAAGTCGGCTTATCCGATGCTCCACATCCAAATCTACGGCGCCGCCAATAAGGTCCGTACTTTGTTGAGCTAGGCGAGCCTGACTATCGCGTCGCCAAGGGGTCGCAGCTCGCTCGCCGCGATCCCACGCAGCATGCTTCTTCATGGTCCAGTCCGGATTGTCACGCCATTCCTGAAAATCGGCGAAGTGCTGCACGTCGCCGCTCGATCCCTCGAGAGCGGTCACCTCTATGCAGCTATCGTCGTCGAGATGGACGTGTAGCTAATGCAGAAAGGCCGGGCATCGCTGCCGGGCCTTCCTTATTGTTGTGCTCTGAATGGTTGGACTTAGAAGTCCATACCACCCATGCCGCCGCCACCCGGAGGCATGCCGCCGGTACCGGCGTTCTTCTTCGGCACTTCAGCCACCATGGCTTCGGTGGTGATCAGGAGCGCCGCGACGGACGCCGCGTTCTGGATCGCCACACGAACCACCTTGGTCGGATCGATGATGCCCTTGGAGATCAGGTTGCCGTACTCGCCGGTCTGCGAGTCGAAACCATAGGAGTACTGGTCCTTTTCCAGGATCTTGCCGACGATGACGGAACCGTCTTCACCGGCGTTGATCGCGATCTGGCGGGCCGGGTAGGACAACGCCTTGCGCACGATCTCAACGCCGGTCTTCTGGTCGTCGTTCTTGGTGCGCAGCCCCTTGAGGTGCTCGGCGGCACGCAGCAGCGCGACGCCGCCGCCTGGCACAATGCCTTCTTCGACCGCCGCGCGGGTCGCATGCATCGCGTCATCGACGCGGTCCTTGCGCTCCTTCACCTCGACCTCGGTCGCGCCGCCGACGCGGATCACCGCGACGCCCCCTGCGAGCTTGGCGAGACGCTCCTGGAGCTTCTCACGGTCGTAGTCCGAAGTGGTCTCGTCAATCTGCGCCTTGATCTGCGATACGCGCGCCTCGATGTCGGCCTTCTTGCCGGCACCGCTGACGATCGTGGTGTTTTCCTTGTCGATCATCACCTTCTTGGCGCGACCGAGCATGTTGAGCGTGACGTTCTCGAGCTTGATGCCGAGATCTTCCGAGATCGCCTGACCGCCGGTCAGCACGGCGATGTCCTGCAGCATGGCCTTGCGGCGATCACCGAAGCCCGGCGCCTTGACGGCCGCGACCTTCAGACCACCGCGCAGGCGATTCACCACCAGCGTTGCCAAGGCCTCGCCTTCGACGTCTTCGGCGATAATGACGAGGGGCTTGCCGCTCTGCACCACGGCTTCGAGCAAGGGAAGCAATTCATTCAACTGAGATAGCTTCTTCTCGTTGATCAGGACGTAGGCATCTTCCATTTCAACGCGCATCTTGTCGGCGTTGGTGACGAAGTAGGGTGAGATGTAGCCGCGGTCGAACTGCATGCCCTCGACGACTTCGAGTTCGGTCTCGAGCGACTTGGCTTCCTCCGCCGTGATGACACCTTCGTTGCCGACCTTCTTCATGGCGTCGGCGATGAACTTGCCGATTTCGGCGTCGCCATTCGCGGAGATAGTGCCGACCTGGGCGATCTCGTCGTTCGAGGTAACCTTCTTGGAATTCTTCTGAAGGTCCGCAACCACAGCTTCGACCGCGAGGTCGATGCCGCGCTTGAGGTCCATCGGGTTCATGCCGGCGGCAACCGATTTGGCGCCTTCACGAACGATCGCGGCCGCCAGAACAGTCGCGGTCGTGGTGCCGTCGCCGGCCGCGTCAGCGGACTTGGAGGCGACTTCGCGCACCATCTGCGCACCCATGTTCTCGAACTTGTCCTCGAGCTCGATCTCCTTGGCGACGGTGACGCCGTCTTTGGTGATGCGGGGCGCGCCGAACGACTTATCGAGCACGACATTGCGGCCCTTCGGGCCGAGCGTGACCTTCACCGCGTTGTGGAGAATGTCGACGCCGCGCAGCATGCGATCGCGAGCGTCGACTCCGAATTTAACTTCTTTGGCTGACATAATGATCTCCTTTTTAGACTGGTCACACCCCAAGGGCCGCATCAATAGGCGGGCTCTTGAGGGATGAGATTCGAATTGCGGGCCTTCTTCGAGAACCCGGTTGCGCCGAGTCCCCAGGATAAGGAAAATTGGCTGGCGCTTACG
>NZ_JADPKQ010000112.1:0-523 GCF_023074015.1 Bradyrhizobium sp. 142 | reverse complement strand
CCGAACTCGATCAGCCGGGTCTTCTCAGGATGCAGCGACAGTGCAAACTCCCTGAGCCGCTCGCGCAGTGCTTCGAGGAAGTGCCGGGCCTCATCCTCGGACTCGAAGCCGACAATGAAGTCGTCGGCATAGCGCACGATGATCATGTCGCCCGTGGCCTCGCGCCGTCGATAGCGTTCAGCCCACAGATCGAGGGCATAGTGCAGGTAGACGTTGGCAAGCAGCGGCGAGATCACCGCTCCTTGCGCCGTCCCCTGATCACCGACCCTGACCGTACCTTCTTCGAGCACGCCCGCCTTGAGCCATTTCTGGATCAGGCGGATGATGCGCGGGTCGCCGATCCGGTGCTCGACGAAGCGGGTGAGCCATTGCTGGTCCACCGTGTCGAAGAACGAGCGGATGTCGGCGTCGACGATGAAGTTCACCTTGCGGTGTTCGATTCCGACCGCCAGCGCATCCATCGCGTCGTGCGCGGAGCGCCCGGGTCGGAACCCGTACGAGAACCCGAGGAAGTCCTCCTCGT
>NZ_JADPKQ010000252.1:0-21451 GCF_023074015.1 Bradyrhizobium sp. 142 | reverse complement strand
ACACCGCAACACTCACTACCGGGCGCCCGCTACGGCTTACCCGGACCGGACTTCCACCGGTTGGACCGCGCCAGCTTGCCTGGCGCACAAGCAATCCAGAAATGCCTCTGTGGAAGCGGTCTGGATTGCCTCGTCGCAAGAGCTCCTCGCAATGACGGAGAATGTGGACGGAGCGTCGCGTCACTCCGGCAGCAGAACTACTCCGCCGGCAAAATCGTGCCCTCGACCTCGCCGAAGCCGACGCGGTAGCCCTTGCCCTGGCACCAGCCGCGCATGACGAGGCTGTCGCCGTCTTCCAGGAACGATCGCTTGGCGCCGCCGGGCAGTTCGACCGGCTCGGTGCCGTTCCAGCTGATCTCCAAGAGGCTGCCGCGCTGGTTCTTTTCCGGGCCGGAGATGGTGCCGGACCCCAGGAGATCGCCGACGTTCATTGCGCAGCCGCTCGAGGCATGATGCATCAGTTGCTGAACCGACGACCAGTACATGTATTTGAAGTTGGTGCGGCTGATGCTCGTTGGTGCGTTCGCGCTGCCGGGGCGCAAGGAGACATCGAGCTCGATACTGTAGTTCTGCGGCTTTGCCTGCTTGAGATAATCGAGCGGCGCCGGCTCCTGGTCCGGTCCTGCCAGCCGGAACGGCTCCAGCGCCTCGCGCGTCACCACCCACGGGCTGATCGAGGTCGCAAACGCCTTGGCGAGGAACGGCCCGAGCGGCACGTATTCCCATTGCTGGATGTCGCGCGCGCTCCAGTCGTTGAGCAGCACGAAGCCGAAGATCATCTCCTCGGCCTGTTGCTCGGTCAGCATGCCGCCCATCGCCGACGGATGCCCGACGACGACGCCCATCTCCAGCTCGAAATCGAGCCGCTTGCACGGCGCAAAGCTCGGCGTCTCCACGTTCGGCGGCTTCAGCTGCCCGCGCGGTCGCTTCACTTTGGTTCCGGACACGACAACAGTTGAGGCACGGCCATTATAGCCGATCGGCATGTAGAGCCAGTTCGGCTGCAGCGCATTGTCCTTGCCGCGGAACATCACGCCGACATTGGTGGCGTGCTCTTTGGACGAGTAGAAATCGGTGTAGCCGGAGACCGCGAAGGGCATGTGCATTGTCACATCCGCCATTGGCACCAGCGTCCGCGCGCGCAGCTCCCTGTTGTCGCGCAGCTCCGGATGATCGGCGCGCAACAGCTCGCTGATCCGCGCCCGCGTCCTCGACCAGACCTTGGGACCGAGGTCCATGAAGGCATTGAGCGAGGGTGCGGAGAACACGCCGAGCGGCCCGACATCGAGCCGCGAGTCTTGCTCGAGCTCCCAGAGATCCAGCACGTAATTGCCGATGGCGACGCCGACGCGGGGCGTCTGATTGGCCGCGGTCGAGAACACGCCGTAGGGCAGGTTCTGGATCGGAAAGTCGGAAGCGGCATCGACGTCGATGAAGGAGCGGAGGCTGGGATCGTTGGGGTGGGTTGTCACTTTTGGCCTGGTCCTTTTTTCCTTCTCCCCTTGTGGGAGAAGGTGGCGCGAAGCGCCGGATGAGCGGTTTTGTCCGCATGTCCGTACGAGAGAGGTTCTCTCGCGGAGACAGACCCCTCACCCGTCTCGCCGCTACGCGGCAAGCCACCCTCTCCCACAAGGGGAGAGGGGAAGAACGTCACGGCCGGTTCGGATCGAACCGCTTCTCGAGGCCCTTCCAGCAGTCCGCGTAATCGTCCTGAAGCGTCGACGACTTTGCAGCATGCGCGGTCACGCGCTGCGGATAGCGCGTCTCGAACATGAAGGCCATGGTGCCTGTCAGCTTCACCGGCTTCAGCTCGCCATTGCTGGCGTGCTCGAAGGCGTCGCGGTCCGGGCCGTGCGGCAGCATGCAATTGTGCAGCGAGATGCCGCCGGGCACGAAACCTTGCGGCTTGGCGTCGTAGACGCCGTAGATCAGACCCATGAACTCGCTCATGATGTTCATATGATACCAGGGCGGACGGAAGGTGTTCTCGGCGACCAGCCAGCGCTCGGGGAAGATGACGAAGTCGATATTCGCAGTGCCCGCCGTCTCGGACGGCGAGGTCAGCACCGTGAAGATCGAGGGATCCGGATGGTCGAAGCTGATCGCGCCGACTGGCGAGAACGTGCGCAGATCGTATTTGTAGGGCGCGTAATTGCCGTGCCAGGCGACGACATCGATCGGCGAGTGCGGCAGCGTGGTCTTGAACAGCGCGCCGCCCCATTTCACGTAAAGCTCGGTCGGCGCGTCCTTGTCCTCGTAGCAGGCGACCGGCGTCAGGAAGTCGCGGGCATTGGCGAGGCAATTGGCACCGATCGGCCCGCGCTCCGGCAGCGTGAAGGCGCCGCCATAGTTTTCGCAGAGGTAGCCGCGCGCCGGCCCGTTCGGAATCTCCACGCGGAATTTGACGCCACGCGGGATCACCACGATCTCGCCGGGCTCGGCGTCGATGCGACCGAACTCGGTGACGAGGCGCAAGATTCCGTGCTGGAGCACGAACATCATCTCGCCGTCTGCATTGTAGAAATGCTGGTCCACCATCGACTTGGTGATGAGATAGACATGCGCGGCCATGCCTCCTTGCGTGTTGACGTCACCGGCCGTGGTCATGGTCTGCACGCCCTGGAGGAAGGTCATGTCCTCCTTCGGGATCGGCGCCGGATCCCAGCGCAGTTGCGCAATCGGCAGGTCGTTCTCGTGGCACGGCGCCGAGCGCCACAGGCCGGCATCGGCCTTCTCGAAACGTCCCGAATGCTTCACCGACGGGCGGATGCGATAGAGCCATGAGCGCTCATTGGTGCCGCGCGGTGCGGTAAAGGGCGAACCCGAAAGCTGCTCGGCATAGAGCCCGTAGGCGCAGCGCTGCGGCGAGTTGCGCCCGATCGGCAGCGCGCCCGGCAGCGCCTCCGTCTCAAAGCTGTTGCCGAAGCCGGACATATAGCCCGGCGTGACCTGTGCGGTGCTGCGAACGATCTGATCGGGCGAGGTATTGATGTTCATGATGATCCTCCTCCTTGCAGGGCAGCCCACATCTCCTGGTCGCGCTTGTCGGTCCAGATCACGGGGTCATCGATCCCCGAGGCCTCGTCGAAGGCGCGCGACACGTTGAACGGCAGGCAGTGCTCGTAGATGGCGAAGCTCGAAAACTTGGGATCCATCACCTCGCGCGCTGCCGCCATCGTTTCCTTCAGCGTACGGCTCTTGGCGACGGAGATCTCAGCGGCACCGTAGAGCGTGGTAACGAAATCACGTGTCATGGCGATGGCCTCGCGGCCGGTGGCCAAACCCTTGAGTGCGTCGCCACGGCCCGGCGCGATCGCCTTGGGATTGAAGTTGCGGATTTCGTTCAGCGTCAGCGGCCATTCGCGCAAATGCGCGTCGCCGCAATAGCAGGCCGAGTGGTATTCGATCAGGTCGCCGGAGAACATGACTTCGGCGTCCGGCACCCAGGCAACGATGTCGCCGGAGGTGTGCCCCGCGCCAAGCTGCATCAGCCGCACCTCGCGCCTGCCGAGATAGATCGACATCTCGCCTTCGAAGGTCAGCGTCGGCCAGGTCAGGCCGGGAATGCTCGCCGCATCCTGGAACAGGCGCGGGAAGCGACCGTACTCGGAATCCCAGTCCTGCTGGCCGCGCTCCTCGATGAGGCGATAGGTCTCTTGCGAGGCGACGATGCCCTGCGCCTTGTAGGCGGAGGCTCCCAGTACGCGCACGGCGTGATAGTGCGACAGCACAACATATTTGATCGGCTTGTCGGTGACGGTGCGGACGCGCTCGATCACCTTGCCCGCCATCGCCGGCGTCGCCTGGGCGTCGAACACGAGGCAGCCGTCGTCGCCGACGATGACGGCCGTGTTCGGATCGCCTTCGGCGGTGAAGGCGTAGAGATCGGTGCCGATCTCGGAGAAGGTGATCTTCTTCTCGGAGAGGTCGCCGGTGGATGCGAAGTTCTTCGCCATCAATTTATCCTTTAAGACCTTGCTATTGTTGTTGCTGTTGTTGCTGCTGACCGTCGATCATGCGCCGCTTCGCCAGCACGATCGCTTCCTGCAGCAGGTCGATGTCGCCGATATGGTTGGCGAGGATCAGCACCAGCGCGGCGTCGACATCGGCGCTCTGCTCGTCCGTGAGGCCGCGATGCGCCTCGACGATGGCGCGAAAGGCGTCATCGGGCCGTGCGAAATTGGAGGTGGTGGACAACGGCATGCAGTGACCTCAATTCAAGCACTTTAGTTCAGGCCTTGGGCCCGCGACAGCGCCGCCGAAAGGCCACCGCGCGTCGGGTGGCGGAAGCGTGCCGCGACGTAGCCATCCGGCCTGAGCAGATAGGTGGAGCCGGGCTCCGCGTCGTAGCGCTTTGCGACAAGACTCGCCGGATCGGCCAGACCGCCCGCGCCGATGCGGATGTCCTTGACACCGTCAAGGGTCTCGATCGCTGCTCCATTGCTGAACGACAGCAAGGTGAACTCCGTTCCCCCTTCGCGGAACGCGTCCGTCAGATAGGCCTGCCCGCCTGCGCCGGCCGCAACGGGCGCGTCGAGCATGGAACAACCGGGCCGCGGTCCGCCGCGCCATGCATCGACATCGGGCGATGACAGCGGCGTATCGTAGCTGCATGGCACCGAGAGCCGCCCGCCATTGACCATGCGCTTGCCGAACTCTGTCTCCTTCGCCAGCGACAGCACCGCCTTGCGCAGCCGCGCTTCCTGCGACGTATTCGGCGCCATGAAATCGGTCGATCGGGTGGACTCGCGAATGTTCTCGTCAGCCGCCATGCTGCGTTCGACATGGTAGCTTTCGAGCAGACGGGTAGGCGATGCCCCGCGCAACACGCGGTCGAGCTTCCAGGCAAGATTTTCCGCGTCTTCAAGCCCTGAGTTGGCACCGCGCGCGCCAAACGGCGAGACCTGATGCGCGGAATCGCCAGCGAAGAGTACTCGGCCATGGATGAAGCGGTCCATTCGCCGGCACTGGAATTTATAGAGCGAGATCCACTCGAACTCGAACTTGTCATGCCCCAGCATGCGTGCGATCCGCGGTCGCACGTTCTCTGGCTTCTTCTCGACGACGGGATCGGCGTAACGATTGAGCTGAAGGTCGATACGCCAGATATCGTCGGGCTGTCGGTGCAATAGCGCGGAACGGCCGGCATGGAACGGCGGATCGAACCAGAACCAGCGCTCGGTCGGAAATTCCGCGGTCATCTTCACGTCGGCGATCAGGAACTGGTCCTCGAACACCTGTCCGGCAAAGTCGGCGCCGACCATCTGGCGCAGCGTGGATCGCGCACCGTCGCAGGCAATGACATACTGTGCATGCACGCGGTAAGCACCTTCGGGCGTCTCGATCGTCAGCGCAACGGAATCATTGCGTTGCTCCAGCGCCGTCACCATGTTACGCCAGCGCAGGTCGATTTCCGGTAAATCATTGATGCGATCGACCAGATAGGCCTCCGCGTAATATTGTTGGAGGTTGATGAAGGCCGGCCGCTTGTGGCCATTCTCCGGCAGCAAATTGAACTGATAGAGTTGGGACTCGCCGTGAAAGATCCGGCCGACGCTCCAGACCACGCCCTTCTCGACCATGCGGTCGCCGACGCCAAGCCGGTCCCAATATTCCAGCGACCGCTTCGAGAAGCAGATCGCGCGCGAGCCTTCGCCGATGCGATCGGCATCATCGAGAAGCACCACGCGCTGGCCGCGCTGCGCGAGATCGATCGCCAGCGACAGCCCGACCGGGCCTGCACCGACAACCACGACCGCATGCTCGGCCGGACTTTGGCCGGAGCGATCCTGATCGGGGTGACGGCGATAACCGAACTGGGTCTTGGCCTGTTGGGTGTTGGCCTGTTGGCTCTTGGCCTGCGCCATGCGCTAAACCTCGGCTCTGGTCAGTAGAGGGCTGCTCTGCTATATAGTCTCACGTGCAACTATTTTGGACCGGAGCTAGCCGGCCGTCAACTGGAATTCGGAGCGCATTCTTGGCGAGGACATCAGACACTGCGCTGAAGGCACGAGAAGCGGACGAGGCATCGCCGAAAGCCAAGGCGGGGTTCAAGGCGGGGTTCAAGGCGCGGCTCGACTTGTTCAGGTTCGTGCCGTTCCGCCTGAACCGGCTCGCGGCGGAAGTGAGTTCCGCGCTCGCAGTCGAGTATCAGGAGCGTCACGGCCTCGACATTCCGGCCTGGCGCGTGATTGCCACGCTCGGCTTCCGCAACGATGCCTGTAGTGCGCAATACATCGCGCAATGCACCCGTACCCATAAGTCCACCATCAGCCGCGCGGTGACGGCGCTGCTGCATCAAGGTCTGATCGAGCGCGTCGAGAACGAAGCCGACCGCCGCGAATTCCGCCTGCAACTGACGAAGAAGGGCCGCGCGCTCTACGAGGAGCTGTTTCCACAATTGCTGCGGCGGGAGGACGAGATCCTTGCCTGTCTCTCCGTGCAGGAGCGCAAGCAATTGTCGGCTCTGCTCGGCAAGATTGAAGAGAGCCTCGACCTGATCCAGACCAGCGAAGAGGCCGACGCCAAGCAGGCGTATTAGTCGTCCCGCACAACGCAGGGCAATCGCATACGGATCTCACGAGGATTGTCCGCGGGCTTGCTCCGCCTCTCCCGCTTGCGGGAGAGGCCGACGCGCTCGCAGAGCGCGGCGGGTGAGGGCTCTCGCCACGGCGGGATATCCTCCCCAATCTCAACAATCCCGACGCGGAGACACCCCACCCCAACCCTCCCCCGCAAGCGGGAGAGGGAGCCCACTGCCGATGTCGCCGCATCGTGCACCCGCTTGCGTGCCTCCTCACCATGAGGATCAACTCGCAAACGATCTCGACGGCGGCAGGTGCAGCGCCCAGGCGTCGATCTTGTCGCTGGCGCGCGGATAGATCTCCGTCACGATCGGATCATGCCCGGGAATGAACCGGTCGGGATGGCCGGCGAGGCGCTCGATCGTCTCCCAGCCGACCGCCATGTCGCCGACATTGTAGACGATCGGGAACGGGCTCCGGCGCTGCAGATTGGCGTAGTAATGCGCGGCGTCAGAGGCGAGCACCACCGGCCCGCGCGCAGTCTCGACCCTGACGACCTGCAGACCGTCAGAATGGCCGCCGACGCGGTGCACGGTGACGCCGGGCGCGACCTCGCCGTCGCCGGAATAGAACGTGACGCGCTCGCCATAGACATGGCGCACCATCTGCGTGACGTGCTCGACCGAGAACGGATGTCGCAGCAGGCCGTTGCACATGCAGCGGCCGGTCGCGTAAACCATCTCGCGCTCCTGGAGATGGAAGCGCGCATTCGCAAAGCGATCGAGATTGCCAGCATGATCGTAATGCAGATGGGTCACGATAATGTCGCGAATGCCTGACGCCGCGACGCCAAAGCGCTCCAGCGCATCGACCGGATTGAGCGTCAGCTTGCGTGCCCGCGCGGTCGCCTCCTCGGCATTGAAGCCGGTATCGACCAGGATATCGCGCCCGCCGCCGCGGATCAGCCAAACGAAGTAGTCGAGATCCTGCGCCGCGCTGTCATGCGGATCCGGCGCGAGGAAGTTCATGCTCGGGGTGCGCGGCGACATCGTCGCATAGCGCAGCGCGTAGATTTCGTAGGCGTTTCCCATGGTTTTGTTCTTGGCTTTATTCTTGGCTTCGCTTTTCTTCTGAATGGACCATCAGGGGCGATCGATCCCAGCAAGCCATTGTCCGCCGCAAAGGTCAAACACTGCTGGTTGCGAAGGACGCCGGCCCGCAATGTGAGACCAATCACATTTTTGTAGCCATGACTGCCCTAACATAACTGCATAATGCCCAACCAGAATGCGTCGAGCGCAACCGTGGCTGCCCGTTTATTCCCCTCGCAACGCGCCCCTGCGTCGCGGTTAATTGTCGCGATAACGCCGAATCTGCAAGCGGTTGACGCCCCCCTTGCCCGGTTTGATAATGCCTATTGCGTAAGTTAAGGTCGCCGCGGCGCAAGCTGGGAACGGCGCCTTTTTGGCTGGACCGCGCTGATTATGAAAATTCGCCTCCTTTTTCTTCTGCCATTGCTCGTTTCGCTGGTCCCGACCGCGCCATCCTGGGCGGCCGGCGATCGCTATGCGCTGGTCATAGGCAATGCCAAATATCCGGACGCGGACGCCCCGCTCAAGGAACCGCTCAACGACGCGCGTGACATCGCCGACGAGCTCAAGCGCGACGGCTTTTCGGTCGAAATCGGCGAGAACCTGACCAGCGACGGCATGCGCCGTGCCTTCGAGAAGCTCTACGGCAAGATCAAGCCGGGGTCGGTGGCGCTGGTGTTCTTCAGCGGCTTCGGCATCCAGTCGGCGCGCCAGAGCTACATGCTTCCGGTCGATGCGCAGATCTGGACCGAGTCGGACGTGCGCCGCGACGGTTTTAGCCTGGAGATGGTCCTTGGCGAGCTCAATACCCGCGGCGCCGGAGTCAAGATCGCGCTGATCGACGCCTCCAGGCGCAATCCGTTCGAGCGCCGGTTCCGCAGTTTCTCAGCCGGCCTGACGCCGGTCATCGCGCCGAACGGCACCCTGGTGATGTATTCGGCGGCGCTGGCCTCCGTGGTCTCCGATGCCGGCGGCGACCACAGCCTGTTCGTCCAGGAATTGTTGAAGGAAATCCGCGTCCCCGATCTGATGGCGGAAGAAACGCTGAATCGCACCAAAATGGGTGTCACCCGCGCCTCCCGCGGCGAGCAGGTGCCGTGGATTTCTTCTTCGCTGGCCGAGGATTTTTCGTTCATTCCGGGGGCCAGTGGATCGCGCCCGTCGGCAACGACACCGCCGCCACCACCCGCTCCGTCCCCTGTGGTCGCGAACAATCCGCCCGCTCCACCGTCGCCGCCTCCGGCATCGAAGCCAGAGACGACCGTTGCGCCCGCCCCGGCGCCTCCGCCGAAGCCGCAGGTCGAAGCCGCCCTGCCCCCGCCGCCGCCACCGGTAAAGCCGGTCGATCCCGTCACAGCACCGAGCATCGACAGCGGTCCGAGCCAAGCCGCGCTGGCCGACGATCCCACCATCAAGAGCCTGACGGCCAAGATCGCCGCCAATCCGGATGACGTGAACGCGCTGTACCGGCGGGGTCAGGTCTATGCCAGCAAGGGGGCCTACGGCCTCGCCATCAAGGATTTCGATGACACGCTGCGGATCAATGCGAAGGACGTCGAGGCGCTGAACAACCGCTGCTGGACCCGCACTGTGGTTGGCGATCTCCAGGGCGCACTAAAAGATTGCAACGAGGCGCTGCGGCTGCGGCCGAATTTCGTCGATGCGCTGGACAGCCGGGGTCTGGTCAACCTGAAGTCCGGGGCGGTCAAGAACGCCATCGCCGATTTCGACGCCGCCCTGAAGGTCAACCCGCGCCTGACCTCCTCGCTCTATGGCCGGGGGATCGCCAAGCAGCGCAATGGCTCGGCCCAGGAAGGGGCGCTGGACGTCGCCAATGCCAAGGCGATGGACCCGAACATCGTTCAGGAATTCGCAAGCTACGGAGTACGTTGATATTTTTTTGAGTTGGGGGCGGCGCGTCTCGAACCCTCGGCGGCCCGGCGAAGACTAACTGGACGGATGCCGCAGGCGGCCTTCTGGGGGCCATATTGCAGGACTTTTGGGGGCCTTATTGCAGGACTTTTGGAATCGCGCGCGCTGGCTGCGCAGGAGGGACTGATAATGAGATTGGCTGTCAAAGGACTTACCGCAATCCTGTCCATCATCACCGTCGGCGCCGCACTGTCGCTGCCCGTGTCACCTGCTCGCGCGGCCGACGACGGCAACAGCAAGAACGTCACCGAGGACGAGATCGTCCGCGCGCTCGCGCCGCCGGCGAAGAAGCCCTTGACCCGCGGCCTCTCGATTGGCCCACAGACCGATGCCGCGCCGAGCGCGACCGAGACCAAGTTAATCCAGTCCGTGCGCGGTCGTTCAACGCGCTCACTCTCGTCGACCGAGCGCGAGGAGATCGCGTCGGCGGCCAAGGATAAGCCGAACATCGACCTTGAGATCACCTTCGACTACAATTCAGCCAATATCAGCCCCAGATCGCTTGCCTCGGTTCAGGCGCTCGGCCGCGCGTTGACCAGCCCGGACCTGAAGGGCTCGACCTTCGTCGTCGCGGGCCACACTGACGCCGCCGGCGGCGAGGCCTACAATCAGGACCTGTCGGAGCGTCGCGCGGATTCGATCAAGCGCTATCTCGTCGACAAGTACAGCATCTCCGCGACCGACCTCGTCACCGTCGGCTATGGCAAGAGCAAGCTGAAGGACCCGAGCCAGCCGATGGCGGAGGTGAACCGCCGCGTCCAGGTCGTCAACATGGAAAACAAGACCACCGCATCGAAGTGACCACGGCGTAATCTTTTCGAAGTGACAAGTCGTGATGTGGTGTAACAACTCGCTTCCGAAGCGCGTCCCGCAGCCTTGCGGGACGCCGCTTCGTTTCAGGGAAATGCTCTCGCAAGGCCATGCGCGGACGGCCGCGAGCCAGGCCAGGATGATCCGGCGATGAAGATCACCGAATATCTCAAGCCTGCCGGAACCGTCGCGTTCGTCGTCGTGCTCGGCGTCGGCTATTATTTGTTCGAGCATCGGCATCGCCCCGAAGCGAAAGAAACGCCGGGCGAGGCACTCGTCATCGTGACGAAGTCGACCAACGCTTGCTTTTCCGACCTCGTCCGGGTGACCGGCTTCTTCGTGCCGCGGCGCGAGGCCGTGGTCGTCGCCGAGCAGGAAGGATCCAGGGTCACGGACGTCTTCGTCACCGAAGGTACGACCGTGACCGAAAATCAGGAGCTCGCGCGCCTGACCGCGCCACCGCAGATTCCGGGCCAGCCGCAACGGCCCGGACCGCAAGGCCCGATCTCGTTGAAGGCGCCCGCTCCGGGCCTCGTCACCGAAGTCCGCACCGTCGTCGGCGCGCCGGCTTCGCCGCAGGCTGGTCCGATGTTCCGCATCGCGGTCAACAACGAGATCGAGCTCGACGCCCAGGTTCCAGCCGTGCACATGCCCAAGCTGAGCGCCGGCGCCACCGTGCGCATCAGCCGCGACGACGCGCCCGATCTGATCGGACGGGTCCGGCTGGTTGCTCCCGAAATCGACCGCACCACGCAACTCGGCCGCGTCCGCATCAGCGTCACCAACAATCCCTCGCTGAAGATCGGCACCTTCGCCCGCGCCTCCATCGACGCCAAACGAAGCTGCGGCGTCGCGGTCCCCAAGACCGCCATCGACCATCTCACCGTGCAGGTGGTCAAAGGCAACACGATCGAGACGCGCAAGGTGCGGGTCGGACTGACGTCCGACAGCGCAACGGAAATCCTCGAAGGGGTCGCCGTCGGCGAAATCGTCGTGGCCGACGCCGGCTCTTCGCTGCATGACGGCGACCAGATCAAAACCATGTTCGCCGATGAACTCGATCGCACGCGGGTACGCTGATGGCTCTCAATATCTCGGCTTGGTCGATTCGCAATCCGCTGCCGTCGGTCGTCTTCTCGATTATCCTGCTGATCCTCGGCTGGGTCTCCTTCACCAAGCTCGCGGTGACGCGGCTGCCATCGGCCGACATTCCCGTGATCTCGGTAGCGGTATCGCAGTTCGGCGCCGCCCCCGCCGAACTCGAATCGCAGGTCACCAAGACGGTTGAAGACGCGGTCTCCGGAGTCGAGGGCGTGCGTCACATCACCTCGTCGATCACCGACGGCCTGTCGGTCACCACCATCCAGTTTGCTCTGGAGACCAACACCGACCGCGCGCTCAACGACGTCAAGGACGCGGTGACGCGCGTACGCTCCAACCTGCCGCAAAATGTCACCGAGCCGCTGATTCAGCGCGTCGACGTCATCGGCCTGCCGATCGTCACCTATGCCGCGATCTCGCCCGGCAAGACGCCGGAGCAGCTCTCCTATTTCGTCGACGACGTGGTCAAGCGCGCGCTCCAGGGCGTGCGCGGCGTCGCCCAGGTCGAGCGCATCGGCGGTGTCGAGCGCGAGATCCTGGTTTCGCTCGATCCCGACCGCATGCAGGCAATGGGGCTCACCGCCGTCAATGTCAGCCAGAGCCTGCGCGGCACCAATGTCGACGTGGCCGGGGGACGCGCCGAAATCGGCAAGAACGACCAGGCGATCCGCACGCTGGCGGGCGCCAAGACGCTCGGCGACCTCGCCGGCACCATGATCCCGCTGTTCGGCGGCGGCGAGGTCCGGCTCGACGATCTCGGCACCGTCACCGACACCATCGCCGACCGCCGCACCTTCGCCCGCTTCAACGGCGAGCCGGTGGTCGCGCTCGGCATCAAGCGTTCCAAAGGCGCCAGCGACGTAGTGGTCGCTGGCGCCGTGCAGAAGCGCATCGACGCGCTCAAGGCGGCCTATGCCGATGTCGACCTCAAGCTGATCGACACCTCGGTCGAATACACCAAGGGCAACTATACGGCGGCGATCTCGACCTTGTTCGAAGGCGCCATCCTCGCCGTCGTGATCGTGCTGTTGTTCCTGCGCGATTTGCGTGCCACCATCATCGCCGCGATCTCGTTGCCGCTGTCGATCTTCCCGGCGTTCTGGGCGATGGACATCCTCGGCTTCTCGCTCAACCTCGTCAGCTTCCTCGCCATCACGCTGTCGACAGGTATTCTGGTCGACGACGCCATCGTCGAGATCGAGAACATCGTGCGGCACATGAACATGGGCAAATCACCCTATCGTGCCGCGCTCGAAGCCGCCGACGAGATCGGCCTCGCGGTGATCGCGATCTCGCTCACGATCATCGCGATCTTCGCGCCCGCGAGCTTCATGTCGGGCATCGCCGGACAATTCTTCAAGCAGTTCGGCATCACAGTGTCGGTGCAGGTGTTCTTCTCGCTGCTCGCGGCGCGCTTGGTGACGCCGATGCTGGCGGCCTATTTCCTCAAGCACTCCAATCACCAGGAGCCGCCGCCGGGCGTGGTGCTGCGCAACTACCACAAGATCGTGACCTGGTCGGTGAAGCACTATTTCATCACCGTGCTGATCGGCTTCGGCGTCTTCGCCGCCTCGATCTGGAGCATCACGCTGCTGCCGCAGGGCTTCCTGCCCGCGCAAGACAGCGCCCGCTCGCTGCTCGCGATCGAGCTGCCTCCTGGAACCCAGCTCTCCTATACCGAGAAGGTGACCGAAGACATCGTCTCGCGCCTGCGCAAGCGCTCGGAGGTGAAGAGCATCTTCGTGGACGGCGGCCGCGTGCCGCCAGGGACGCAGGAAGTGCGCCGTGCGGCCCTGATCATCAACTACACCCCCAAGGACGATCGCGACATCACCCAGCGCGAGCTCGAGTTCTCGGTCAGCCAGGAACTGGAGAACATTCCCGACATCCGTTTCTGGTTTCTTGACGAGAACGGCCTGCGCGCGATCTCGCTGGTCGTGACCGGTGCCGACGCCAACATCGTCAACAACGTCGCGAGCGAGCTTGCGACGCAGATGAAGCGGATTCCGACCATCTCGAACGTGATCTCGGAAACCGCGCTGGAACGCCCCGAACTGCGCATCGAGCCGCGGGCCGATCTCGCCGCGCGGCTGGGCGTCTCGACCGAAAGCCTGTCGCAGACCATCCGGGTCGCGACCATCGGCGATGTCGGTCCCGCGCTTGCCAAGTTCGACGTCGGCGACCGCCTGGTACCAGTCCGCGTGCAGCTCGAGGACGCCGCCCGCGGTAATCTCAGGACGCTCGAGCAGTTGCGCGTGCCGCTGGGCGAGCACGGCGAGAAGGGCGGCGTACCGCTCTCGGTCATCGCCGACGTCAAGCTCGACCAGGGTCCGACCAGCATCAATCGCTACGATCGCGAGCGGCAGGCCACTGTCGCCGCCGATCTCGTCGGCTCCGCAGCGCTTGGCGACGCGACCAGGAAGATCTCCGACCTGCCGGTGATGAAGAGCCTGCCCAAGGGCGTGAAGGTCAGCCCCTCAGGCGATGCCGAAAGCCTCAACGAACTCTCGGACGGCTTCGCCACCGCGATCACTGCGGGCCTGATGATGGTCTATGCCGTGCTGGTGCTCCTATTCGGCACCTTCCTGCAGCCGATCACCATCCTGTTCTCGCTGCCGCTGTCGATCGGCGGCGCCATCGCAGCCCTGCTCGTCACCGGCAAGCAGCTCACCACACCGGTCTGGATTGGCATTCTGATGCTGATGGGCATTGTCACCAAGAACGCAATCATGCTGGTGGAGTTCGCGATCGAAGCGATCCGTGCCGGCAAGCCGCGTGAGGAAGCGATGATCGACGCCGGCATGAAACGCGCCCGTCCGATCGTGATGACCACGATCGCGATGGCCGCCGGCATGATGCCGAGCGCGCTCGCAGTCGGCGCCGGCGGTGAGTTCCGCTCGCCAATGGCGCTCGCGGTGATCGGCGGCCTGATCTTCTCGACGATCCTATCGCTGGTGTTCGTGCCCGCGATGTTCATGGTGATGGATGATCTCGGCGCGCTCATTTGGCGTTTCGGCAGCCGGCTGATCGTGCATAGCGAGGACGCCGAGACGGCCGACCACCACGCGGCTCCGCAAGCCGGCGCAGCGGCAGCACCGCCGGTGCGGAAGAACGTCGTGCACCCCGCGGCGGAGTAGTCGTGTCGATTGCGCAAGGCGGGTTGGCGAGCGGCATCTCTGAACCTGACAGCCGAGGATCGTCTTCGCTACGAAGCGTTCAAGCACACCGGTCGTGCCGTGCCGATCGAGGTCGTTAAAGCTTGGGTCGCGAGCTGGGGCTCTTCTGATGAACTGCCTCGCCCTGACGGCAGCGAACAAGCCTAGCTGCCTCCCTACTCATTCCGCGCGATCGCCGTCAGCTTGGTCATGTTCCTGAGCAAAATCCGCCCGCGCTGGAGATCAAGGATCGCTTCCTTGCGCCAGGCCTGGAGCTGGCGGTTGACGCTTTCGCGGGCGGCGCCGACGAAGACGCCGAGCTGCTCCTGCGAGATGTGCACCTCGGAGCCGAAATCAGCGGCGAGCGCGCAAAGTCGCCGGGCCAGCCGCACCGGCAGCGGTTGCAGCATGGATTCTTCCATGCGCTCGCTCTGCCAGCGGATGCGCTGGCAAAGCAGCGCGATGATCTTGATCGCGACCTTCGGCTCCCGCTCGAGGAAGGCGAGGAAGTCTTCGCGCCGCAGCACGAACAGCTCGCTGGCTTCGCCGGCGGTCGCGTCGGCCGTGCGGCTCTGGCTGTCGAGCACCGCAACCTCGCCGAACAGGTCGCCCGGGCCCATGAAATTCAGCGTCAGCCGGCTGCCGTCGGCGGCACCGGTCTCGATGCGGACCTGGCCGCGGCGCACGCCAAACAGCGCATCGCCCGGGTCGCCCTTCTGGAACAGCACCTCGCCATTCGCCAGGTGCTGGGTGTGGCAGAGATTGGCCAACCGCTGGAGTTCGTCCGCGCCGAGATCCGCGAACATCGCGTTCATCTTCAGGATGACCGCAAATTCGGCCTGCTTGCTCATTTCAATGTCCTTGTGATTTCTTTAAGCCAGTTTCCCTGGCAAATCGCTTGGAACCATCAACATCAGAATCGCGCAAAACCGCGCCGGAGAAGTGTGTCACAAGTCACATAACTTTACAGTCCCCTCAGATTATTTTTAGCCGCTTGGAGCGGCTTCCCGGCTCGGGCTAAACTCACGCGCGAGGGACGGGTGACCGGCCGGCTTCGACACCGCCTGTCCATCGCTGGAAAGTCGACATGAGAGCAGTCAAATTCGCCGGCGCGGCGATAGCCGCCGTCATCATCGTGATCGCGCTTCTCTTCGTGGTCGGGATTCCCTCGGGTTTCCTGACCTCGACGATTGCAGCGCAAGTCGAGAAGGCAACCGGTTATCGGCTGACGATCGACGGCACCACGAAAATCAGCCTGTGGCCGGCGCTGAACGTGACGCTGAACGACCTGACGCTTCAGGACCCAAAGGACCGCAGCGGCGTCACGCGCCTGATCATCGACAGCGTGCAGGCCGAGATGTCGCTCTCCAGCGTGTGGTCGGGCCGTCCGAAGATCACCGATCTCGTCGTCACCCATCCCGTGCTCTACCAGCCGCTGCTGCGCGAACGGCTGCCGAATGCCGATTCGTCGCCAAAGCCGCTCGCGATTGACATGGACGGCGCCAGCATCGACCGCATCAAGATCGTCGATGGCGAAATCGCCTTCGCGCGCATACGCGATCGCGCCGAGGGCCGCGTCAGCGCTATCAACGCCGACGCCGTCACCGGCCGTGACCGCAAGGTCGATATCACCGGCACCGCACGTGCGGGCGACCACGCCGTCAAGTTCGACATCAAGGCGACGACGCCGGCGCCGCCGATCGATCGGCCGACGATCCCGGTCGATTTCGCCATCGACATGCCCGACGTGCTGAAATCTCAGCTCTCCGGACATGCCGAGGTCCGGCTCAATGGGCCCATCGTGATGTTCAATGGCGTCAATGGCACGCTTGGCGACGGCGCGTTCAACGGCTGGGCCTCGGTCGACATCGCGAGCAAGCCCCTGGTCAAGGTTGATCTCGACTTCCAGCGACTTGCAATTCCCTTGGCAAAATCGCCCGACGGCGCGTCCGGGCAGCCCTGGAGCAATGCGCCGATCGACCTCTCCGGGCTCAATTACGTCGACGCGCAAGTCAGGATCTCGGCGAACGAAGCCGTCATCGGCGAGGCGCGCTTCGCACCGCTCGCACTGGACGTAAAGCTCGCGGGCGGCGTGCTGAAGGCCGGCACCGCCAATCTCGGCGCCTATGGCGGCCAGGTCTCGGGCGAGGCGATCCTGGATGCGACCAGCGGCGCACCGAGCTTTGCCATGCATTCCGACCTCGTCGGCGTTCGCGCGCTGCCGCTGCTTCAGGGTCTCGCCGAATTCGACCGCATCGACGGCAAGCTGCAAGCCAAGCTCGCACTGCGCAGCGCCGGCACCAGCCAGCGCGCGCTGATGGCCAACATGCAGGGCACGGCCTTCGTCAATTTCCAGGACGGCGCCATCCGCGGCATCAATGTCGCGCAGATGATCCGCTCGCTGACAGCGGGCACGCTGTCCGGCTGGCAGGAGAACCAGAATCCCAGCCAGGAGCAGAGCACGGATCTGTCGCAGCTCTCCGCCTCCTTCCGCATCGACAAGGGCCAGGCGGTGACGACCGATCTCAATCTGGTCGGCCCGCTGGTGCGCGTGACCGGCGCCGGCACCATCGCACTCGACACCAAGATGATGGGCTTCCGCGTCGAGCCGAAGCTGGTGATGACCACCGAAGGACAGGGCCGCAGCTCCGAGCCGGTCGGCTTCGGCATTCCCGTGATGATCCAAGGCACCTGGTCGCAGCCGCGGATCTATCCTGATATGGCCGGCATGCTCGACAATCCGGACGCCGCCTATGCCAAGCTGCGTGAGATGGGTACGGGCCTGTTCGGCGCGGATGGCGCCGGGCTCGCCAATATTCTGGGCGGGCTCGGCGGCAATCTTGGCGGCAACCTTGCACCCGGTGGCAACAATGCGGCCGGCAATCCCAATCCGCAAACGCAGCAGCCGGGGCAGAACAATCCGCTCGGCGGCCCGCTGGGCGAGGCGATCGGCAATCTGATCCAGCAGGGACTCTCCGGCGGCGCTGCAACTGGCACGGGCACCGGCACTGCCGCCGGCCGCAGCCGCAGCCTGCCCGCGACGCCGTCCACGCCGGCACCGCAGGCTTCGCCGGCGCCTCCCGCCCAGGCGGATCCGCCGGTCGCGCAGCAGGACAGCCAGCCGATGAACGACGTGCTGCGACAGCTCTTTAATCGGTGATCTCCCGCTGCGACAATTCACCAGCGTGCCGGCCCGCCTCGCCGCCCGCAGCTGGTAACCACGCCCGGCGCTCGACCGGTCCCACGGCCCAAATTGTGGTAGAAGGGCGCTCGGGCCCGTACGGCCCGTAGCGCTGGCGTCGGTCGTGGCGCGAGAGGACCCGGATGGCAGGAGCGAAAGACAAGACCCGGTTTTTCCGCGAGGGCCTGTTCGCCAAATACGTCGTCTCTCTCGTCGGCCTCGTCGTGTTCGTGCTCGCCGTCAACGGCGCGATGGAGACCTGGATCTCCTACCGCGCCACCAAGACGACGCTGACCGACGGGCTGGAGGACAAGGCGCAGGCCGGCGCGCGGCGCATCGAGCAATCGGTCTCCGAACTCGAGCGCCAGATCAGCTGGGTAACCCGGGCCAGCCAGGACACGCTCGAGAAGCGCCGCGCCGACTACGCCCAGTTGCTGCACCAGGTCGCGGTCGTCTCCCAATTGTTCCAGCTCAACGGCGATGGTCGCGAGGTGCTGCGGGTCTCGCGCCAGTCGACCTCGACCGGCGGCAATGCCGACCTCTCCCGCGACATGCGCTTCACCGACACCGTCGCGCGCGGCGTCAGCTACGCGCCGGCCTATTTCGTCGATCGGACGCCGTTCATGTCGATCTCGGTGGCGCATTCCGGCTTCAACGCCGGCGTCACCGTGGCCGAGATCGATCTCAGCTTTCTCTCTGAATCCCTGTCCGATGCCCAGCTCGGCAAGGCCGCCTTCGCCTATGTCGTGGATCCGCGCGGCCGCGTGCTGGCGACATCGTCGAAGGGGCCCGACATCGGCAAGGACTTGTCGAAGCTGCCGCAGG
The DNA here is from genome assembly GCF_023074015.1 of Bradyrhizobium sp. 142. Classification (NCBI taxonomy): domain Bacteria; kingdom Pseudomonadati; phylum Pseudomonadota; class Alphaproteobacteria; order Hyphomicrobiales; family Nitrobacteraceae; genus Bradyrhizobium; species Bradyrhizobium sp. 142. The sequence goes on along the minus strand of NZ_JADPKQ010000252.1, from coordinate 2,832 downwards.
TCGCCGCCGCGATCGCGCCTGACCGCGAGCCCGACACCACCGGCACCGACTTTAACGGCCATTCGGTGCTGGCCGCTGCGAGCACCGTGCCGAAGCTCGGCTGGAGCGTGCTGTTCGAACAACCGACCACCCAGGCGCTGACGCCGATCCGCGACCAGCTGGTGCGTATCGCGCTCCTGATCGGCATGGGCCTGATGGTTGCGATACTCGCCGGCACGCTGCTCGCCCGCCGCATGATCATCCCGATCACCGCGCTGCGCGACGGCGCGCACAAGCTTGGCGAAGGTGACTTCAGTCATCGCATCGAGGTGCACACGGCCGACGAGCTGGAAGACCTGGCCGGACAGTTCAATCGCATGGCCGGCCAGATCCAGGAGACCTATTCGGACCTCGAGACCAAGGTCGAGGAACGCACCCGCGACCTCGCGCAGTCGATCAACGAGCTCAAGGTGCTGGAAGAGGTCGGCCGCGCGGTCGCCTCCTCGCTCGATCTCAACGCCGTGCTGCCGACGATCGCGGCGCGCGCGATCGAGATCACCCATGCCGATGCGGTGCTGATCTACGGCTACGATGCCGAGACGCGGCGGTTCAACCTGGTCGAGGCTAACGGCATCGACAAATCGGCCGAGGGCGCGCATGTCACCATCGACGAGGGTCAGAACATCCTGAGCGATGCTGCAGGCTCCGGCGAGCCGATCGCGCTTGCCAATCTCGACCATGCCGCCGAACAGCCGCTGCGGGACGTCGCCATCGAAGCCGGCTTCCACTCGGTACTGGTGGTGCCGCTGCTGGACCAGCAGGGTACGCTCGGCTCGCTGGTGGTGCTGCGCCGCGCCGGCGGCGAGTTCGCCAGCAGCCTCACCGGCTTGATGCGCACCTTCGCCCACCAGGCGGTGCTGGCGATGCGCAATGCGCGGCTGTTCACCGAGGTCGACGACAAGGGCCGCGAGCTCGCCGCCGCGCACGAGACCGTGCAGCAGCAGGCGGCCAAGCTTCAGGAGCAGACCGAGCAGCTCCGCAACTGGAATCGCTCGCTGGAGGAACGCGTCGAGAAGCAACTCGGCGAGATCGGCCGCATCAAGCGGCTCGAACGTTTCCTCGCCCCGCAGGTCGCCCAGCTGATCGCCTCGTCCGACGGCCACGATGCGCTGCTCGACAGCCACCGCCGCGAGGTGACGGTGGTGTTCTGCGACCTGCGCGGCTTCACCTCCTTCACCGAGGCGACCGAGCCGGAAGAGGCGATGAACGTGCTGCGCGAATATCACGCCGCGCTCGGCGAACTGATCCATCGCTATGAAGGCACGCTCGACCGCTTTGCCGGCGACGGCGTGATGATCCTGTTCAACGCGCCGATTCAATTCGCCGACCACACCAAGCGCGCGGTGAAGATGGCGGTCGAGATGCGCGATGAGATCGGCAAGCTGACCGAGAAATGGAAGAACCGCGGCCACTCGCTCGGCTTCGGCGTCGGCGTCGCCATGGGCTATGCCACGCTCGGCCAGATCGGCTTCGAGCAGCGGCTGGAATATGCCGCGATCGGCAGCGTCACCAACCTCTCCTCACGCCTGTGCGACGAAGCCAAGGCCGGCCAGGTCGTGGTCTCCCGCCGCGTCTACGGCATGGTCGAGCCTTTCGTCGAAGCCCGCCCGCTCGACGATCTCGTGCTCAAGGGCTTCAATCACCCGGTGCTCGCGATGGAGATCTTGTCCTGGCGCGAGGAGGTGGAGAACGTGGTGGACGCGGCGGCGGCACGGCGAAGGATGTAGGCGCAAACAAAAGAGTCGAAAACAACCCCATGCACAGTAGACGGTGCGTGCGGGATCAATGACTTACGTGCATGTGGCAAAAGCCGGTTTGACCCGTCGGGCAAAACACTGGCAGGATGGCATTATCGGGCGGTCGTGCCGTTGGGCAAATCAGCGGTGCCGCGACTATGAATTCTCATAACTGCGTTTGATGAAGGGCATTGCTCGTTCGAGGTCTTCCGATTTGGAGAGCGTGATCTCCAAATCACCTGTACCAAAATGCCCTATGTTGGAGACGTCGCGGGTAAATCCCGATTCGAGTTTGACGCTTTCCGGGTCTACTTTAACATAAATAAGAATCTTCGCCGCCGTGGGGCGGAATTCGACGCATGCGAAATTCTTGATCCGCTTGAACGCAACGTAGAGACGGAGGGTTGCTTCTTGCACGTCGTCTCCGAGCGCCACGACAGCCGCCCTTAGCGCCTCGAATCGGTCGACCATAGAAGCATCAAGCTCTTCGATGACCGCACTAATGGTCTTGTATTTTCCTACTGCCGGAATAGCAACTTCACTGCTCATCGTTCCAGCACTCGCTGCTGGCGAGCCCTTGACTGAAGTCGCAGCGACCAAGTCAAGCATCAGCAATTCCGGCCCAAACCGCCGGTATCGAATAAGCTCTATGTTGCGCTGAATTTGCTTGACCGCATGATCGTCATACTTGTTAAAATCGCCCGCAATGCAGATCAAACGAGGCGCGGACCAGTCGACGCCTTCCGCGTCCTTCTTGCCGAGTTTATCCAGCACCAACCATTGAAAATCCTTACGGTGATCCATAAGCCAATCGAGATAGAAGAGTCCCTGGTTGATTACATTCTCGTTTAGAGATCTCTTGTATTCCAGGATTACCGGGCAGCCATTTTCGTCCAACCCAAGGCTATCGATGCGCTCTCCGTTGCTAGTCGTAAATTCCGTCGCCAGAAAGCGAACACCTAGGCCAGCGTTTCTTTGATTCGAATCATATCAGGCAGCCTCGGCGAGTCTGTAGGACCAGGTGTGGACAACCGGATGGCGATTGACGTCGTCGATG
>NZ_JADPKQ010000382.1:0-21948 GCF_023074015.1 Bradyrhizobium sp. 142 | reverse complement strand
GTGCATGAAATAGATGCTCGAAGCTGCTTTCGAGCACCTGGCGATTTAGCCATTGCCAGTTCAACGGGTGACTTCGGAGCTTTTCCTGCATTGCATCCACGTTCGGGGTCGAACGCCGCGCTCAAGGGTAAGCGCCCGTTTTAGCTCCGTAACCGAAATGCTGAGAGCTGAAGCGCCCGGTTGCGGCTATGCTCTTGTTCATTACCGCCGATCGCAGCCAGCATCCCCACGGGGAGCACGACATCGAGAGGCGACCCGGCCCCTTAGCGACGCGAACTCCTCTTCGTTGCGCGCCAGGTTGTAGGGCGAACGATTGATGGGCTTCAGGGAAATCCCTTCGCGCTGCGCCTTGCTGCGGATAGCCGCGACGGGACGTTCAAGTTTGACGCTCATGACTCCGGTCGGCGTGTTTGCCCTTCGCGAGCTGTTTGAGCATTTTCACATCTGCGCTCGACCACGGTTCACGCGTACGACGCTTGTATGAGGGATTTGCCTTGCGCGGGCCCTTCTTGCCGATCGGCGAGCCGGGTCGCTTCCATGCTGCACTTGCCATTAAAGTCCTCTTATAGGTCGTTCTTTAACAAAGGATTCAGCAATTCGGTTCCGATCCGTAGGAACTGCAAGATCGACGGGGAAGTTCTTCGTTGACTAGGGTCAACGGAGGTTTCAGTGCGCGTCCAACTAGCATCGATATGTCTTGTGCTGTCCGGTGGATTGGCGATTGCGCAGCCTGCTAGGCCGGCGGACGATGCGCCGACCGGGCGTTCGGCGCCCGAAGACAAAGGTCAATTGCAGCCGCAGGGCTGGACCGGGCCTATCAACACCGGTTCAGGTGGTGCTCCTGCGGAAAGCCCCCAAGGGCAAAGCCCACCACGGATGCAGCCGGCGCCGGACGGATCGACAAAGACCACTGTCGAGCCTCCCAAGTAGTCCCATGGGCCATTGCGCGTCGGCGCGGGTAACGCCGACGCGGCGTGAGGGGAGGAACAAACGATTCACGTTGCCGTTTCAAGGGCCAGACAACGCAGCGCCTGCAGACCCATGACGAACCTGATCAAGACGTGGGGCCGACGAGAAAAACATCTACGCCGTGATCAAAACGCCCCGTGGAAGCGCCTGAAAATTGGAGGTCGATGTGGAGCTGAAGGTTTTCACGCTTGCGAAGTCCTTAATGGTGGGCCTCACCTATCCATATGATTGGGGCTTCATTCCCCCGACACAAGCTGAAGACGGGGACCCGCTGGACGACCGAAACCGAGCCTTGAGAATATACCGGGCCCGTTCCGTCTATGAACCTTGCCTGGAAGCCACATCGCGAGCTCCGTTAGTTGCGAGCAATCCCTTCATGGGCCTGGCCCTCAGGGCATTGGTCCGTTTCGGGGATCCAGCCTCAGCTCAACGGGAAGTTCGTCCATCGCGCATTCAGCGCATAAACACCGGACGCAGCGCGCGGCGCGCGCATGTCGCCGGGCGCCGCGAGATCCATCGAGGCCCGCTTGTGCGCATAGCGCGCCAGTTGTCATACTGCGACGTCGCCGCGATCGCCTCACAGATGATCGCATCAAGCATGCCGCCACTATTCACACCGAGCGAGATCCGCTCGGTGGTCTCGGGGCGGTAGCTCAGCCCCTACATCTCCGCCCGTGTGAGAATCAGCCGCACCGAGCGCCCGAGCTTGAGCGCGTCCGAGCATAGCCAGTTCGACCTGATATTGCGCGCAAGTCGTCGCGGAAAGGTCAACGACGCCGGGACGCCTGCTATGCAGCCACGAAGCGCGTCGGTAAATTAGTGAAGCCGAACCAGGCAATCGGGACTGCGACGCCGCACAGAATTGCCATCGGAAAGAATGCTGCCCCTCCATACGTGGCATAGAGCATTCCTGATAATAGAGTCAGTGCGGCAGTTACCAGACCTGAACCAAAGGCATAAAGAGCTTGGGCGGTTGCGGCTAGTCGGACTGGAATAAGGATCCCCATCATGCGCATGCAAGCAAGGTGGAGCAGCGCGAACGTCAATCCATGTAGTGGCTGCAGGACCGAGAGGATCAAAACGGATGTAGTCACGCCCGAAAGAGACCAACGTATGATCCCAGCCGCGGCTGCCAGGGCAGCCGCACCACGCGCGCCCATCCGCCTGAGTAATCCAGGGCCGATTAGAAAAAACACGATGACTTCCGCAGCTACCGCTTCTGACCACAGCAGGCTTATGGCCGCTGGGGCTAATCCAGCCTCGCTCCACCGAATCACTGCAAATGCGTCCTGCATAGCGTGGCTCCCATAGACCAAGGCTGAAACCAAGATCAGAATCCGAAAATGCGGCATGGCAAGAAGTCCAAGCACTCGAACGAAGATAGGCGATGCGCTGGCGCGCGGTGCGGTTCGACTAGTGATCTTGGGCGTCAATGCGGTTACGCCAGCCGCCACGACAAGCAGGAATGCATTCAGCCAGATGATCGGCGTGAGATCAGTGCGGCTGATCAGTTGTCCGACGGCCAACGTACCCAATACGAAAGCCATCGAGGCCGAACCGCGTATCCAGCCGTATTCAAAGGGTCTCATCCCTATCTGAGGCTTTGCTGTATTGACCGTCAAAGCGTCGGCAATCGACGTCGTGGGAGCAAGCGCTGCAGCTTGAACCAAGGCCAGCAAAAGCAGTTGCGAGAAGCTATCGGACGACAACAATGCAACGGCCGCGCTGGCCGCCACGGCGGCACAAGTTGCGAGCACAAGGCGCAATGATCCCAAGAGATCGGCGAGCGCTCCAATTAATGGGCCGGCGACCAGGCGCATTGACATTGCAGCAGCCAGGATCACGCCGATTTGCTGCGAGGATAGAGCTTTCGTTTCGAAAAATTGTGGCCAATAAGGCGACGCCACGCCAAACGCGGCGTACAAGGCGACGTAAAGAATAATATAGGCGATCGGTCCATTAATGCGGATGACTTGCAGCACTGGACACCTGTCCGACCTCCGCTCGCCGGGCCCATTGAGCGCCGGTTGCCGCGGCCTCGCGGCGTATGGCAACGGAGAAACTCTTCTTCGGTTTCAAGGAGGCGGAGCGCGATCAATGTGGACCTATCCCGGTCTTATCGAAGTCGCGTCCTCTACCTCCCCCGCGTTCCTCTTGCCGTTTTTTCGTCCAATGGAGTTCAACGCGAAGCTGAATGTGGCCCATCCGACCTCAAAGCATACTTGTAATCACAAATTGGACATGCCCTGGTTGAGGGAATCAGAAACAATAATTGGGCAAAGCAGCGACCGACCCTGAAGGAGGTGCTGATGCCGATCGCGGGCAAGAAACCGGCAAGGGAGTCGGCGGCGAAGAAGTCAGCCCGCAGACAGCAGCGGAGGTCCGCGTAATCCAGGTCTATGGGTCGGGCAAGTAGGAGCCAAGCGATCCAAGCGCCGATCAGATCAGCGGACTTCGCGCAGAAGATGCTAGTGTGCGCACAACATCTGTTCGTAATGTCGCACGTAATCTTGTGCCATCCGCCGCGCAATGAAACGCTCTTCGAATTTTGCGCGGACACGCCGCCGATCTAGTCTTGCGAGACTTGCCACGGCTTCAACGGCTTGGCCTTCATTTTCGACGATGAAGCCGGTCACGCCTTCATCAATGACCTCCGGCACCGACCCAGACCGATAGGCAATGACCGGCGTTCCGCAGGCCATGGCTTCGATCATCACCAATCCGAAGGGTTCGGGCCATCTGATCGGAAATAGCAACGCCGCTGCATCGGCGAGGAACGGCTGTTTCGTCTCGTCATTCACTTCCCCGACGATCTGGACTTGCTTGCCGTCGATGTGAGGTTCGATGCGCTCTTTGAAATAGCCTGTCTCGGCCCGCGGGATTTTCGCGGCAATGCGCAGCGGGATCCCTGCTGCGCGCGCAATACGAATTGCGTCTTCGGGGCCTTTATCGGCGCTCAGCCGCCCAAGAAAGGCCAAGTACGAGCCCGAGGTAAATGAAGCACGAAACTGCTGGATGGGTAAGCCGTGATATACCGTCCCGCACCAGTTCGCGTTCGCCAGCGGAATGCGTTGGTTGTCGGAAATCGAGACAAGACAGGCGCCCGGAAATGCGTCGAGGAGAGCCGGCAAGCCTGGTAGATCCAACCGACCGTGCATCGTCGTCACGAAGGGAATGCCCAACCGGCTGAGCAATGGCAGATGTAGCCAGTCGATGTGGGCGTGAATCACCTCGAATTCATGAGCGCGACGCGCTATTGCCTCCAACAGAACAGCCATAGCTGCATTCGGGTCTGTCCGCGGTCGCCCAAGGCGAAGCGCACGTGACCAAACTGGATGAAGCGCAGCGCGAGTCTTCGAGTCGCCGCTCGCAAAGAGCGTGACTTCGTGCCCAAGCTCGACGAGTGCATCGACGAGCCAAGCGACGACCCTTTCCGTGCCGCCATAGAGTTTCGGCGGAACGCTCTCAGCCAAGGGGGCAATCTGGGCTATTCTCATTGAGATCTTCCAGGGAAGCGAAGGCCGCGGTCTCTTCCTCGTTGCGGCTGGGGCGGGCCGCGGCGAGACAGCCGCGGCATTGAGGCGATGGGCCATTTTGTTCGGCGACAATGCCTCTGCACCAACCTAATCGACCCGAAACCAGCGATAGCCGTAGCCATCAAGCTCAATTGCAGCATCCGCGCTGGGCTTCGGCGAATAAATTCGGTTGCCAAATACATCGGTCAGCTTCCTTCCGTTTGGAAGATGTTTGATATGTGTGCTGCATTCGGCCTGCGATAAATTGTGCAGTATGAGCACCGCCCGGCCCTCCCAGACAAAATGCTGGATCACGAGCGAGGGGCAATCGCTTTGGGGAAGGCTCCAGTCGCCCCAACCGATTTCTGCACAAGACTGACGCATCTCAACCAGCCGACGCATCCAGTTGAAGAGCGAATCCGGATCACGCTGCTGGGCGATGGCATTTACCTTGGCTGGACCGTATTCGCCGTCGCGGATCATGTGATGCAGCAACCGATGCTTGGGCCGGGAGGAGAATCCGCCGTTTTCATCGTCGTTCCATTGCATGCATGTACGCACGGGCCATCGCTCGGGAAGCGCGAGATCGTCACCCATCCCCAATTCGTCCCCGTAGTAGATGACCGGTGTGCCAGGAAGGCTAAAGAGCAGGCTGAATGCGAGCTCAATGCGGCGGCGATCATTTCCCAGCATGCCTGCGAGTCGGCGACGAATTCCGCGTCCGTAGAGTTGCATTTTGCGAGTGGGAGCGAATGCAGCGTAGACTTCTTCGCGCTCTTCGGACGTCAAACGTCCGAGGTCCAACTCATCATGGTTGCGCAGAAACTGGGCCCATTGTGCGAATTGCGGCAATCGAGGTAGCGCGGTCAGACAGCGCTGCAACGGTTCGGCACTTTCGCGCGCAAGTGCAAGAAACAGGTGCTGGTTCAATAGGAACGCGAACAACAGTTGGATGCGCGATCCGTTTCCAAAATAGTGCTCAAGTTCGGCGGGAGCGACGTTGGCTTCAGCCAATAAGACTGCGTCACCTCTGCGCCATGACAAGAAATCGCGAAGCTCCCCAAAGAACTCATATCGGCGCTTCGCCGGACGATCTGGGCGTATCTCCTCCACGACGAATGGCGCTGCGTCGATGCGGAATCCGGATACGCCGAGTTCAAGCCAGAAGCCAAAAATCTTGAAGATCTCTTCGCGCACGGCAGCGCAGCCAATGTTTAGATCGGGCTGATGCTGGTAAAATCGGTGATAATACCATGCCTGCGCACAGAGATCGTAGGTCCACACGCTCAATTGAAAGCCGGGAAAAACAACGCCATCCGTGCTGTTTTCTGGCTCGGTGTCAGACCAAACGTAGTATTCGCGAAACGGCGATGACGGATCGGCGCGGGCCTGCTGAAACCAGGGGTGCCGTTCTGAAGTATGGTTGATGGGGAGATCGACGATCAGCCTCAATCCCCGAAGCCTCGCCTGATGACTGAATTCGACGAAGTCGCCCAGGGTGCCGAGTGCTGGAGCGACGTTGTAGTAGTCGGTCACATCATAGCCGTGGTCCAGGCCGGGACTCGGATAGAAAGGGAGCAACCACAGACAGTTTACGCCAAGCTGAGCAATATGATCGAGCTGTCCGGCTAGTCCCTTGAAATCGCCGATGCCGTCTCCGTTGCCATCCTTGTAGGTGGCGACGTTGAGGCTGTAAATCACGGCATTTTTGTACCAAAGATCAAGCATTGTCTGAGATCCGAAGGTCGGTGACGCGCTACTCATTGCTGGTGGCTGCCGCGTCCGATCCCGCTAAGATCCAGCCCATGCAGTAGGGCCAAGGCCCGACGGCTTCGTCAACGCCGGGAAGGCCTGGAAGTTGCTCTGCCACCCTGTCCGGCATCGATCCCCATTCGCCCTTTGGAGAAGGGTGGCGGTTGCGTTTCGGTGATTCGTCCAGGGTTCGATTTCACCCGCTGTGGACGGGAAAAATGGCAATTCGGCGGAACTCGCTCGACAAACCGTCTTCGACACTCTTTGATGGTGTCGGAGGAGCCCCGGTAGCTGAGCACGGCGAGCCTGAGGCTACGCCAGCAGGCGGGCTCAGAAAGGCGGCGTCCGTAAGTTGGATGGGTCTAGCCGTCATGGCAAGGGGCGCGATTGACCCGGAGGTTTCAATGGCCCGGAGCGGCCGCGGGCGAGGGATCGTCAAAATCTCGTCCACGGAGTTCGCGTTGATGCTGCGTTTGAACATCGCGTCCAACTCGCCGACGCTCAATGCCTTGAGCCGGCCGGAACGTCGACGGGAAACTGCTGCGGAGCGTCTCGGTGATGACGGTGATCAGCCTGTCGGCGTCGGCCTCGGCGTGGACGCAGGATCTCCTTCAGCAGCGGGCTATTGATCGAAGTTGACGGGTAAAATCATTTTTTCCCTGCTTTGCGACGAGGTCGCCGATCTTGCGCAATCCGGAAAACAACGTGAGCAGGGCGCCGGCAATGATCCTCCGAAGTCGGCGTCGCACTTGATCTCGGCCGCACCGACCTTCGTCATGCCTCGCCAGACCCCGCCGATGCCGGCGACGCGGTGCGCGACGGCAGCGGCCGCTCCGCGATCCCCGGGGGCACGACGGGCCCGCCTTTGCGTCGTATCGGCCGACCAGCGCCAGCAGGCGGCGCCTGGTGAAGGGATCGGCCCGTTCGGCCAGAGCGTGGATGCGCTGCACCTGTTCTCTGCAGAAGTCCTCGTGCATCACGCTATCCCCTCACTCACGCAGGTTTTCGTCGAACGTCATCGCGGCGGCTTCAGTTCGCCGGCGAGCCAGCCGACCGCATCCGTCTGCATCGGGTCCACGGCGAAGCGGACCAGTTGTGTACGCTCGCAAGTCGAGCACTCGAAGGTGTGCTCCTCGAATCCGCGCTGACCGGGAGAGATGCGCGCCAACGCCATCCGGTGTTTGCATACCGGAGACATCGGTCGCGAGGCAGTCATCCCTAAACCCCGCGGAAGCGGATCGTACGATGTCCGCAGCCAGAGTCTTCGGAATCTTGCCGTCCTCTGACGTGAGGAATGAGCGCGCTCGACGCGGGTCGATTCCTCGGGTCTGCGCGCAAATGCGTGGCCTGCGCGGCTCCGCCCCAACCCCCAAAAGCCCCCAAAAGGCGGGGCTGCGCCCATCCGCACCAGCGTTTCCATCGATTGCGGCGGCGCACCGATTGCCGTCAACCGGCGACCGAACGGAACGGCCGTCATTCAGGCGACTTGACCCAGCGAGATCGTCGTTTCGGAGAAGGATCATGAAAGCGATCTTGGCCATTGGTGCATGTTCGCACTCGCCCTGATCTCGCCAGCGGAAGCCAAGGGATTGCATCAAGGGCGCCATCTGGCTGGGCTGAGCCTCGATCATCGCGATGGCCTTCTGCATCGTCGGCATGGCCGCAACCATGTTCATGGGATCAGCGTCCTAGAACTTGAGGGTCGTTCGCAGTCCGAAGACGGATGCGCTTTTGAGCGCCTTTGCCCGGCAGGCCCCGCTACGGCGGGCTTCGCATTTGTAACGTGGCTGTCCGGATTGCTAGTCACGTCGCCGTGGATCAAAGTTGCCCGCCATGGTCGAGTCCTTAACGCGCCATCACATGTTCTGGGGACTACCCATGGGAATGAATGATCGGCAGCCCGTTGGCAGCGGACGGAAAATGCATTCCTCGCCCTGATCGCCGGGGCGCTGCTGGTGCTCGTCGTATCGGCAACCGCGCTCGTGGACGGCACCCGGGCGCTCTCGGATCTTCCGCGGGTGACGGCGCGGCGGTGAAGAGCGGCTGCGGCCAGAGAGACGTTAGCTGCGGGCGGGACCAATCGTATCGGCCATTCTGGCGCCTCGCGCCCCCATCGGCGGTTTGATGCTCCATCTCCGCATCCAGCTCGGCGCCGATCAGAATGACGATTGCAGAAATCCAGAGCCAGGTCATGAAGCCGATCACCGCGCCGAGCGAGCCATAGGTCTCATTGAATTTCCCGAAACTGGCCGCATACCAGGAGAACAATGCGGAAGCTCCGAGCCAAAGCACAGCGGCAACGGCGCTACCCCAGGTGATCCAGCGCCAGCGCGGCGCCTCGCGGCCCGCCCCATAGCGGTAGATCAGCGCCAGCGCCAACGCGACCGCGACGAACATCGCGGGCCACCGGGCAATGCGCAGCATCAGATCGGCGAAGTTCGACAGCCCGATGAAATTGAGGACGACTGGAACGACCACGACGGCGCCCAGCGCTGCCAGCACGAACAGAATCCCGGCGAGCGTGAAGGACAGCGACATGGCGTTGAGGATCAGAAATCCTCGCTTCTCCTGCTCGCCGTAGACGATGTTCAGGGTGTCGAACAGCGACTTCATTGCGGCGTTGGCACTCCAAAGGGAAATCCCGAGCCCGATGACGAAGGTCGCCCCCAAGAGTCCCGCCGCCCTTGCCTCCAGGAACAGCGTCACCGGCAGCGCCTCGATCGCCGCCGCCTCATAGGCGATCTTGTGATGGCGTGAAGGTTCGCTTTGGCTCAGCTCCAGCCGGTTCAGCGTCGACTTGCCCGCCACCGGCGCGTAGTCCTCGCGCCTGGCTTCAAGCTTGCCCGCCAGCACCGCCATCAGAGGGTCGTGCCGCAGCTCGTCGTGATCATTGAGATCTTCGTAGCCAAGCGCGATGCCAAAGACCCGCTGTCCGACCAACGTCGCGACCGTATGCTCGATCAAGTCTGGGCGGCGATGATCGCGAAAGCAATCGGCAAAGCGCCCCACCAGATCAATCACCCGATCGGTGGCACCCAGAAGCAGCGCTCCAGCATCCGACGTCACCAGGCCAGCATCAAAGGCCGCCTCCACAGCCCGGCCTTCCACCACTCCAAAATCAAATCGTTCTGCGCTACACTCTGTCGGCATCGGGGCGCTCCTTGGATCAGACAAAAGTCCTTCTCGCAAAAGAACTTTCGCTGATTCGCGCCCCGATGCGCCTCAACACTGTGAGAAATGCGGGCTAGGTCGACGGTCCTCCGGCGTTGAGAAGCTGAGAAACCGCGGTGACGAGCTGAGCCGGTGCGAACGGCTTCGTGAGAAGAATGCTGTTGGGCACACCGAATCTGGCCCAGTCCTCCGCGGCCGTCCCGGTCATATAGACAACGGGGAAGGCCGGGTCGCGCTCTCTGGCGACGCGAGCGAGGTCCCAGCCCGTCATGGTGCCCCTCAGGTTCACGTCGGTCACCAGCGCCCGGAAACTGGCGACCTCGCCCTGGAGAAGTGTGACCGCGTCCTCCGCCGAGGAAAGGATTTCCGGGAGGAAGCCGCCTTCGCTCAGTGCGTCCTCGAGCATCTCCCGCACCAGGAAGTCGTCCTCGGCAATTAGAATCTTGAGCGGTTCGTTCAAAAGACTGTCCTCACTCGAGAGTCTACTCGACCGAGAGCGCTCGTTTCTTTAGAATCGTCATCAGTGCTGCACACGATCAATCCGTCGCGTTGACGATCTCTGGCTGTTGCGACGCGTAGCAGGCCGCGGCCTCGGAACCGCGCCTAGACGCGCATCAGTTTGCCCGGGGGCGAGCCGTCGCCGCTACGGCATCGTCTCGGACGCGACCTCGGCCATCGGTCGCCAGCGTCGATTAGAACCCGGAATAGTAGTCATTCACGACTCTCGTCCGTCCGGAGTCGTCCCAATTCCAGTCGTTGTCGTTGCCGTACTTTGGCGCTCCCTGCAGCCTTTCTGCGTTGAGATTCGTTCGATATCCGCCAAGGCCCGTATCGTACTTCAAAGATTGCCATGGCAGCGGGTAGTGATCGTCGCCGATCCCCAGGAAGCCACCGAAGCTGAGAACCGCATATGACACTTGGCCGCTGATCTTGTCGATCATCACGCGTTCGATTGAGCCGATCTTCTGGTTGCCGGCGCCATACACCGCGGTGCCCTCGACCTTATCACTGCCGATCAGCGTTCCTGTTTCGCGCCTTTCCGTTTCCATCGTCACCTCCTTTTGGCAATAGATGCGAGATAACGGAGGGCGACGGATGCTCGTTCCTCCTTGATCGCCAACCGCGCGGAGGGCGAAAAAACGACGCTCCGCATGCCGATTTGAGCCAGGCTCCGTGCGGCGCGAAAGAATGTCCGACGCCCGCTCCCAATTTAGATTTGAAGACCACCTGAATGTCTAGGGTCCGAGCGCAAGTTGTAGGACCACGACGCACACGCCGGCGAGGAGGCAAGAAATGGCTTCCAGGGTCCAGTCCGGTCTCGAACTCCCACCAGCCACGCGTCCCACGAATTCCATCGCCTTTCTCAAATGGAGCCTCATCAATCATCATCGGGCGGAAGCCGCTCAAGATAGGTTATCCCCGAGTATGTGAGTTCATCGGCGTCGATCTCGCGCGTTTCCCGACTCCGCTGTAGGTGCCACTCAAGCAAACATCGGCGTCCATCCGCTGGATCAACGTCATCGTGCTTTGCTCAGATATAGCATCCACGCGGTGTCGAGCGCGCGTTTCAGGGTAGGGTCTTCCGCCATCAACAAGCCTTCAGCAAACCTGGTCCATATTGGGGTCAACTCCGCCTCTTGGCCAATGTTTCCGATCTTCCCGACCGGCTCTTCAAATTCGAAGCTCATCGCAAGGAACCGAAGGAACGTCGCGCCCTTCTGCCGGATTGGTTTGCGTTGGAGCCGGAACATGAACAGCCCCGATCATGATGCCTTGTTTCGCGCGGTCGTGGATGCTCGACGAGTTCTCAGCGAGGACCAGACGGGCTCTCTGGATCCAATAGAGACCTTGCGACGGCTGCGGGCGGTACTCGACGACGACGAATTGGTCCACGCCCTGGATCGGTTGAACCGTCAACAGGTGTCTCGGCTCGAGCGCTGAAGCACCCCGTCGCGCCGCCGCGCTAAGGGACCCAGGTCCGCGCATTTTCCGGCGATTGCTGTCCCCGTCTTGAAGCGGCGACTGGATGCCATCCCTGGATCGCTAACCGGGCTCCGCGAAGGGGGCGCCGAAGTCGCTCTACAGCGCGCTCAGATCGTCGGGCACGTCGCCGAACTTCCGGATCACCTTCGCGTCGCCGAAGTCGCCGCTCGACGGGTCTCCCGTCCGGCTGAACGCGACGGCGCCGACGTGACCGGGCTTGCGGGACAAAGCCTCCGCCTTCATCACGGCGGCATTCGGATTGAAGCACTCGACGGCTTCGCCGGCTGCGATGCCGTCGTCGGAAGGGACGAACGGCAAAGCCACGTAGTAGGTGACCTCGGACATCAGTCGGTTTCCTTGCGATCGCGCTGCGCGCCGTGGCGCCCGCGCGAATATCCCGTCGATACCGCCGCCCGCATTTCGTCGGCTTGGGCCTCGAGGAAGTCGACGGCAACGAGCAACGCTTTCACCGCCTCCCGGGCGTCTCCGCCGCAGGCTGCGATGGCCTGGTCGGCCGCGAACTCAAGATCGGCCTCGAAACGGTTGGACGGTTCAGGTGTAGCGGGCATGGTCCATGTTCCCCATTTGTTCAGGGAGAGTCAAGACGGCGAACGCGTCGCAAAGCATGCTGCCGCCTTCGGAATTCCCATGTGCGCCGCAAGCCCGGTCCGGCGACCCTTGCGGCAGGTCAAGGGAAGTATCCCCTATCGAACGGATCGCGAAACTTCGCGCACGGCACGCTTGGCGAGGATGAAATCGCTCTCCGGAAGGCCGGCTGTCGGAACCGGCCTCGCCCGTTCGTCTTGAATCGGAGCCGCCGACGGAGTTCTGCGTAACCATGGCCCCCGAGCGAACTGGAAAGGGTTTCTGCGTCTCTCGCTCGTCACCTGTCCGGTCGCGCTCTACCCGGCGACCTCGGAGAGCGAGAAGGTCTCGTTCAACCAGCTCAACCGGGCAACCGGCCACCGGATCAAGTACCTCAAGGTCGATGCGGACACCGGGGACGAGGTGCCCAACGAGGACATCGTAAAGGGCTATCAGCTCGAGAAGGATCAGTTTATCGAGGTGACCAAGGAGGAGCTCGAGGAGATCGCGCTGGAGTCGACGCGCACCATCGAGATCGACGAGTTCGTCGATCGCAGCGAGATCGATCCTCGGTACCTGATCCGTCCCTATTATCTGCGGCCCGACGGCAAGGTCGGCCACGACGCTTTCGCGGTGATCCGCGAGATGGACAAGGTCGCGATCGGCCGCGTGGTGCTGACCAACCGCGAGCACATCATCGCGCTCGAGCCGCGGGGCTCGTCGGCACGCTGTTGCGGTACCCCTACGAGGTCCGCGGCGAGAAATCCAGGACGTCAAAGTCACTAAGGACATGCTGGATCTTGGCAAGCACACCGTGAACCAGAAGTCGGGCAGCTTCGAGCCGGAGAAGTTCGAGGACCACTACGAAACCGCGCTCATCGACCTCTCATCAACCGGAAGCGCGCTGGCAAGCCGATCACGCCGAAGGAGCGGCCGCGCGGCGAGAACGTCGTCGACCTGATGGAGGCGCTGCGCTGGAGCGTCGGCGGAGCGCCGCCGAGAGGAAGGCTCCGAAAAAGTCGGCCAAGCGGCCAGCGCCTCGGTCGCAGCGGAAGTCGGCGTAGCACGGTCATCAGTGCTGCCACGGAGGAACCAAGCGGCCCTGGGCCCGGTTGCTCCGCTGCGACCACGGGAGGATTGCCATGGACATGCGGGAAGCCTCTGCGATGACGGAAGCCTCCGGTCTCGTCGACGATCCGGATGGCGCCGCGCTTACGTCCGGAGCGAGACCCGTCGGCGAGGCGGGTTCTCGACTGCTCCACTCGCCTTCGCAAGAGGTAGCAATGCGCTTCGCCGATCAGTTGCGAAAGGTGGCCGTGAGAGCTCCGTTGCAATCGCTCTTCGTCGCGTTCTTGCTGGGGGTCTGGGTAGCTCGGCGGCGCTAGGAGAGCTGCAAACCGCAGCACGAGCCTGATGGCGCGGAAGCTCAAGACATTTCAGACCTCGCTGGGCTTCTACGACCTCGCGATCGCGGCACCATCGATGAAGGCGGCTCTGGACGCCTGGGGTCGGCCTGCAAGCGCCGCAAAGTCTGAACAGGATCCAAAGAACCTACCTGATCCTCGCTGAGAATTCGTCGAGCGTCCACGATCGCGCGATACAGGGCATCGTGATCGGGGGTATTCATTCTCGAGGCTCCAAACACAAACCAACCCCACAGGAGGGCCTCGACGTTCCTAGAACCTCCTTGCGATGACCTTCGACTTTCGATGAGGCGCATGACCGAGAAGACTCGGAAACATTCGTCAGCGGGATGAGTTGGCTTCCAATGAGGTCCAGCATTGCTGGAGGTTGTCGATGGTGGCTGATCTTACGCTGAAGCAGGCCGTCGATGCGGCATTGACATTCTATCGGACCATGCACGGCGATGTTCATCCAGCGGATGAACGCAGGTGTTTGCTCGAGCGGCATCTACAGCGCACTTGTGAAACGCGGGAGGTCGATGCCGACGAGCTCACATGCTCCGGCATAACGTTTCTGGAGCGGCTTCCGCCCGATGATTAACGAGGCTCAATTGAGAAAAGCGATGGACTTCATCGGGCGCACGGCCGGCGAAAGTTCGAGACCGGATTGGACCCTGGAAGCCATTTCCTGTCTCCTTGCCGGCGCGTGCGTCGTGGTGCTGCAATTTGTGCTGGGATCGTAGGATACAACCGAGCTCGGTCGTCCGGCCGAAAGCAGGGCTGATTGCTGACGACTTACGGCGCGCCCGGAAGAGGACCGCGCGCAGCGACGCGATGGTTTCAGCGTCGAATATCGGTGAGTAACCGGCGGCGTCAGAGAGGTACTCGCGCTGGCGCGGCGAATAGGTCAGCGGCGGCCGCAAGCGCCGGGAAAGCGGAGGAAGGCGCACCTCACTCGTCTTGCATCAATCTTTCCAGGAGGAGGATGAGGATGTGAAACAGGAATGCTGATCGGTAGCGACAAGGTCGAAGGCACCGCCGTCTATGGCGCTGAACGCTCAAAAGATCTGTTCGATCGAGCGCGTCATGATCGACAAGGTCAGCGGCCAGGTGTCGTACGCGGTTTCTCGGCTTCGGCGGCTCGAACATCGGAGACGATCATTACCCGCTGCCATGGCAATCGTTGAAGTACGATAGAGGCCCTGGCGGGTACCGAACCAATCTCACCGCCGACAGGCTCCAGGGTGCACCGAAGTACGGCAATGACAACGATTGGAATGAGACGACCCGGGGAAGGGCAAGAGCTGTGAACGACTATTATGCCGAATGAACAAAGCTCGTTCTGAACAAAGATCAAGTCGACGAATCGGCTGAATTTCCATACCTGCACGGAATGCCATCCCCGCGGAGCGTGGACAGGAGTCAGCGGGCATAGCGGACATGCCCTGGACTTGGCTCCATCTGCGAGGGCATCACCGCCGAACACCAGGATCCGCGTGGGGAGGCCAAATTATATAGCCTTCACCAACTTTGCTTTCACAAGCTGATGAGGGCGATGCCCAAATCCGCTTTCTTCTTGCGACGGAGGTGTGCCGCTGTTGCCCTGATGGTGACCTCAAGCGTCGGCTGGACGGTGCCTGAGAGGAAATGACCTCCGCGCACGGTCGCGTCCTTGAGGCCAAGCACGGCGTGCAAATGCAGGCTGGTCCTGCCATCGTCACCCTCAGCCAAATCGCCCAAGAGGCTCAATACTTCGCACTGTTCGTTGACCTGGATCGGCTTATATTGTTTCGCCGCGAGATCAAACCAGCCAACCTTCGCTTCCGCAAATGCACCAATCGCCGTAATCGATGCACCGGTGATGTTTTCGTGGTTGGCAAATTCGGTGATGGCCTTGAAGGCTTCCTCGCCCGGCTCCAGGATCAGGACAAAGGCACGGCCAGAGTCGTCCTTGAGGGATTTTGATTTCATTGCATGCTCCGGAAGATTGACAGCCGTTTGGCTTTCGACGCCGGATAGGCCGAGCAGCGGACAGGCTTAAGAGTGTCCGGTGTCTTGAGTTCGTGCTGGACCATGGCCTCTTTCAATTGTCGTTCGGCTTCCAGGCAGAACTCCTGGTCTTTGCCTTCGGCGCTTTCCCGCAGCCTCCCAAAGCTCACGGGCCTTCTTGCGGATCTCATCCTCAGGGCAGGTTTGACACGACTTTCCTCCTGCGCTTGGTCAGTACTTAAGCCGCGCGCCGCTTGCGCGTCCGGCCGGCCTTCTTGGACGAGCGAGAACGTGAGGCCGCCGACGACTCGCCGACGCTCTTCCACCCAGACGCCCCCTTGCTCTTGGGGCTAGTCGATCAGTTTTCAACGACTCAGCGTTATAGACCTCGCGCTTCCCAATACGTAGGCGTCCCGTAATACTTGTGGGTGCGTGTTTCCCAGTCTCGATCCTGCCACGAGTCGTCACTGAACTCAGGCGCGTCCTTCAGCTGTTGCTCGGTGATATTGGTTCGAAAACCACCAAGCGACGCATCATATGTCAGAGCTGCCCACGGAATGGGATAGTGGCTGTGGCCCAACCCAACAAATCCGCCAAAGCTCATGACGGCATAGGCCACGCGACCTGACACCTTGTCGATAATGAGGTGATCAATCTCACCGATATTCTTTCCATCTGCTCCATAAACCTCGGTTCCTTGAATGTCTTCGCTTGAGATGCATTGATGATCCGGATGGGCTGTTGCGCGGGCCATAGCTTCGGCTCCCTCTCACAAGTGTGTTTCGTCCGCTTAACTCGGCCGCTACGGGGTCGTTCCTGGTTCTCGGAGAGCATTTGGCCGCACCAATGCCGGGTCTCCGGCATTGGTGATGCCGAGCAGCGCGCGCCGGGTGCGTGCTCGTCTTGGCACTTGATGCGCGACGTAGCCGGAGCCTTTTGAGCTTGTGTGAGCCTTTCGGCAGACTAGGGCGTGCATTCATAAACATCAGCTTTCGAGAGAGGCGATTCCTGGGCATCATTACCATTGCCGCGATGAGTCGCTGATTTGCGAAAAAATAATCTGGGCCGCTGGCTGTCGTCCCAATTAGGATCGGCTCTCCCGTTTTGATGGAATCGTCATCTCTCGCTGCCGCAAGCGGCGAGTTTCGTTTCCCGGCCTGCGGGGAGATCTTGGAGACGTTCGGCGACAAACATGCTTTCGTCGTTTATCGCCTCACGATCAGCCTTCCATGAAGGTTGCACGGCAGTAGTGGACGCTGGCGCAAGTCTCACATCGCTGTCATCTAACTCTTCTTAGCCAACTTCGCTGCAATCAGAGTCCGAACGGATAAGTGTCCGGGACAGCGATGCGACGATGCTCGGGACCCAAAGGTGTCACTGCGTGCGTCTCGTCAAACCATACCAGCCCGTTAAACTGTTGCGGCAGTGACGCCTCGGCATAGTGGCTTTGCAGTTCGCTGTCCGGTCGATAGATCACGCCGATAAATCGTTCGAGGCGCGGTTCGAGCAAGCGACAGCGAAGGGCCTCCTCGCGGCGGAATTCGATCAAGCCGCGTGTCGCGCCGGCATCGTGAAACAGCCGCTCATAGCTATCTGGTCGAGTGGGCCGAACCCGCATCACTTTCATCTCGGCGTCCCAATCTGACGCGGCTGCCACCGTGCCGGTATGAGTGCTCAATCCGATCAGCGACGCCGCGTCACCGAATTTCTCCCGACAGAGCTGACCAATATTGAGCTCGTTACGGACCGCGCCCATGCTGGTAAAGCGCGCATCGCCAATATGGGAATTGTGCGCCCAGACCACGGCCTTGGATTGGGGGCCATGTGCATCAAGGATGTGGCTCAGCTTTTCGAACATATGCGTGTCCCGCAAATTCCAGGATTCAGCGCCGCCGTAATACATGATCCGGTACTAGCGCTCGGCTGAGGCGATCAACCGCGCGTTCTGCGCGGCATCAAGGAAGCTGTCCGGATCGTCCGCCGCATAGTCGAGCCGCTTTTTCAGGATATCGTGGCACTGCCGGAGCACCTCCGCCTTGCATTTGCGATAGCCCTCGGTCAGGACGGCGCGGCCATAAGTCGAAGGTTCGCGCTGCCACGGGGTCAGGCAGCCGTAGCGTTCGCGCGCCACCGCTGCCGATTGAGGATCGATCTTATCGAGGTAAGCAAGCACGGCCGCGATCGAGCCGTGCATGTTGTAGATGTCGAGTCCGAAGAAGCCGGCGCGATCGGTTACCGGGTTTCATTCATTGTGACTGCGCATCCAGTCGACGAAGGAAGCGACGTATTTCGCCACATCCAGGTCGGAAAGCGTTCGAATGGCGTATTGCTTGACCTTCCCCGGTGCGTTCGGGCGCGAACGTACCGGTCGATCGCCGCGGCATCGGGCCACTCCGGCTCCACAGCGACGATCGTAACTCCGTGTTTTTCAATCAGGCGGCCCGTGATCGCTGCGCGCGCCTGGTAGACTTCCGACGTACCGTGACTGGCTTCGCCCAGCAAGACGACGCGCGACTGCCCGAAGCGATCGAATAGCGCGCCGAATGCAGGATCGTCGAAGGCCGGCAACGGTTCGATAGCAGCGCCGATCATGTCCGTCAGCGATAGCAAACGCGTGTGACCGGGAACGTGGTTGCTGGCGGAGCGTGTGCCATCCTCGATCCATCCTTGCTCACCAACAAGCGGCACGAAGCTGACACCCCCGAAAGGTCTCTTCATCGTAATCCGTCTGGCTCCGGCGTGTAATCCGGAGCAGCGATTGGTCGTGTTCGACGTTGCCGACGGGAATGACGAGGCGGCCGCCGACGGCCAACTGCCGCTTAAGCGCGTCAGGCACCGAGGGGCCGCCGGCAGCGACCAGAATCGCGTCGAATGGCGCCTCATCGGCCAAGCCGCGGGTACCGTCGCCGGTATGAACAATGCAATTCGTGCATCCGAGCGTATCAAGCCGCTGCGCGGCGGATTCTCGCCAGGGCGCCATGTCGCTCGACTGTATGAACAGTTTTAGCAAGCCACGAGGCAATTGCGGCAGCATAGCCTGAACCGGTGCCGACCTCGAGCATCTTGTCCGTCGGCGCGTCCTGGCTCAATCAGGTCGAGGTATGGTTCTCGATCTTGCAGGGGCAGTCACTTAGCGGCACCTCCTTCACAAGCCTCAAGCAGCTTCAGGAACACATCGATGCCTACGTCAACGCGTACAACGACAAAGCCGAGCCCTTCGTCTGGACCAAGAAAAAGGTCCGTCAACGCCCTTTCAAAGGCCGTCGTATCTGATTCCGGGTACTAGTGTGCTCGCGTATGAAGTCATGATCGAGAGCGGGCGGGCGTTCGCGGGCCCCGGCCGCCTCATCCATCGCCAGCAACGCCTTGCAATTCCCAGAATGGCGGCTGCGTCTCCCCCACCCGGACCTGGTAGTATTGCGAACTGATAGGCATCGATGTGCCTGTCGCCATCTGAGACGATTGTGGATTCCTGAAATGCTCAAGGCCGGGTTCGCGGATTGGATTGAAGGTGATGATTGGAACGCCGCGCCGGCTCGCCTGCTGCAGCGGATTCAAGAAACGGGGGCTGTTTGTTCCGGTGTTCTGACCGAAGAAGAAGATGCACTCCGCTTTGTCGAAATCCTCCAGAATGACGGTACCGACCGGAACGCCGATCGCCTGCGGCAGGGCGACCGATGTGCTTTCGTGACACATGTTGGAGCTGTTCGGAAAGTTATTACTGCCAACGATACGACCGAACAACTGATACATGTAGGCGGTTTCCAGAGCCGCATGGCCACACATGTAAAACACGATCGATTTCGGATCGTAGCTCCTGAGTTCACTACCAATCATGCTGAACGCTTCATCCCATGCAACAGGAAGGTAACGATCCGAGTCGGCGTCCCATTTCAGCGGATGGGTCAGACGGCCGAGGTTTTCAAGTTCATGATCCGACCACCCTTCAAGTCCGCTCAACCGATGAGTGGCAAAGAACTCGAGCGGCACGCGCTTGCGGGTTAATTCCCAGCCGGTCGCTTTGCCGCCGCTCTCGCAAATTTCGAAGGTCTGTGGCTTTTCCGGCTTGGTCCACGCGCAGGCCACACAGGCGAAGCCCTCCGGCTTGTTCTGCCTGAAAAACGCGTACGCGCTTCGTAGAAGAGATTTTTCGCGCAGTAGCGTGCCGGCAAGCTCCCGCAGCGCGGCCCAACTACCGGCCGCTCTTCTGCCTGGTCGTCCGCGGATCCGATCCTTGCCCATGCGGTAGCCGCGAATACGCATGTTTAGGCCACACGCCGATGCCCACCGTCACCGCGCTGTGCCGCGATCTGCTCAGCGATATCGAGCACGGAGACATGATAGCGATAGACCATCTCCCAGCCCTTCCAGCCGGTGAACAGCAGGACGCCTACAACCACCCGTGCCAGAACGATGCCCAACGGCTTGATGGCTGCCTCGGCGCCCTGGCTATATCGAAGGACGAAGTTCACCAGTCCGACTACGACCGCGGTGAGATTGCCGATCATGTGGTACCAGGCGTCCGTCAAGCGACGGATCCGCGGTTCGCCGAAAAAGTCGATAAAGCCAGCCAATGCAGCGACCAGCGCCATTAGGATGGCCACACCGATCATCCACATCGAAGCCTTGGGCCAGAACGCGTCTGCGGTGCCAACAGAGACCAGATCGCTGACGAGCGCGCCGACCAGGAATGCGACCGGGAACAGGATCACCACGGCTCGAGCGGATGCTCTCCAATCTTGGCGGTGCTCTCGGGGTGATGCTCATGGGTATCTCCGGAACGAAACTTTCCAGGACAATGGTCCATCCACCAACAAGTTCCTTTTGCTGCGCTCCGGTCCTCCGGACGTGGATCGTCCCATCCGGAGGTCTTGGCGCTAGGAACGGGATCGTAGTCAGAACATTGCCTTCGAAGCCAGCGCACGCTCGTGCACGGCTGTCGGAGCATGGCGGGCGCGTTCCCTGATGAGGTTCGCCATGGACAACCAAATCCTTAAGTTTTCACGCCGGCAGTCTCTTGCCGGTTTGTCTTTCCTGGGGCTGAGCGGGCTGTTGCTGCCGCCGGCCTATGCGCAGAAGAAGAGCCACCAGACGACTGGCGTAGGCCTGAGCGACAAGCCGGCCATCCGTGACGAGGATATCTTCACCTTTGCACTGAACCTGGAATACATGGAAGCCGAGTTCTACCTGCGCGCCACCACCGGCAAGGGCATCGCGGATGCGGACGCGGGCTCTGACGCGGCAAGCGTGATCGGCGGACACGAAGCCAAGTTCGAGAACAAGGCTATCCGCGAGTTCGTCGAAGAGTTGGCTGAGAATGAGCTAGCGCACGTACGCTTTTATCGCAAGACGCTCGGCAGGAGTGCCATATCGCGTCCGGCGATCGACTTCGAGGCCGGATTCAAGGCAGCGGCTCAGGCAGCCGGTCTTCCTGCGGATTTCGATCCGTTTGCCGACGACATGAGCGTCCTGCTAGGCGGCATGCTGTTTGAGGACGTGGGCGTGACAGCCTATGCTGGTGCCGCCCCGCTGCTGAAGAACAAGGAGTTTGTGGAAGCAGCGGCTGGCATCCTGGCTGTCGAGGCGTATCACATGGGCATGGCCAGATCGCAGCTATACCTCATGGGCGAGAAAGCTTGGACCGCGGCCAACGCGATCTCCGATGCGCGAGATCAGGTGGATGGCCCAGACGACAAAGACCAGGGCATTCGCGTGAACGGCAAGGCCAACGTCGTTCCGTCCACTCCCGATGCCATTGCTTTCCGTCGCACGCCGCAGGAGGTGCTGCACATCGTATATCTCACCGATAAGCAGGGCGTGAGCAAAGGCGGATTCTATCCGAGTGGCATGAATGGCGCGTTGAAGACGACCTGAGCAAGGTGCGGCGACCAAGCCCCGATCGCAGCAGTCCGCAGCGACGGCCTCTCCGCAGCCTTCTTAACACCGCTTGCGTGAATTCCGAGCTGCCAAACCCTATCCTGCTGGCGTATGCGATCACCAAGGATGCGATCCAGAACTTCACGGGCGGTCTTGCCGAGATGCTTGCCGAAAGGGGCATACGCGGTAAGGTCGTCGCGCCGGGCCCGATCTAGACATCGCTAATCTCGTCAAGCATGCCGTCGGACACAAAATTTCGGCAAGCAGTGCCGATGAAACGAGCCGGGCGGCCGGCTGAGCTCGCACTCACCTATGTCATGCTGGCCGATCCGCTCTCGAGCCATACATCCGGTGCGACACTCGTTGTAACGGGCGGGAAACCTTTTATCTGATCGCGAGAAAGACGAGATGGAAGCTTAATGTCGCCTGGCGCCCAGCGCGCACCATTGCTAATGGCTGCGGTTCTCGTCCTGCCACATTTGCCGGTCGCAGACAGGGAACCAAGCCATTGAAATCGGCAACCCCCACGGACCGGTCCTTCTAGCTTCCTGATGTTTATCGGCTGACCATAAAAATACTGCCCGGCAGCTTTTGAGCGCCGAGCCTTGGGCATCGTCTCCGATCGATTGCTGGCTAACGCCAGAACAGCGCAAGCAGCAGGATCACCGGGAGAGGAATCCCCAGCAGCCACAATAAAGCGCCTC
>NZ_JADPKQ010000166.1:0-22042 GCF_023074015.1 Bradyrhizobium sp. 142 | reverse complement strand
CGAAGAGCAAGGCGGCGCCGAAGTGCTTGCGGTCGGCCAGACGGACCTGCAGCCCGCCGGCCTCCGACGCGGCCGGCGCCCCTTCGGAAACCGGCGCTTCCGCCACGATCGAAAAATCGCCGACGAGCTCACAGCCGCGCCGGAAATCGCCCGCCACGGTCACGCGCTTGAGCTCGGGGCGGGCGCTGCGTAGCGATGCCACCGCGTGGTCCAGCTGGGCGGCTGCGCGATTCATGTGAAGGCGGCCGTGGCCGCTCTTGGCGATGGCCAGGTTCTGCAGGATCTTGGTCTGGAGCGCGGCGCCTAGTCCTTTGGCGCTCCGAATGCGGTCGTCCTTGGCGGCGGCCTCCAATTCCGCGAGCGAGGTGATGTCGAAGATCCACGTAGAGACGCAGCACTTTCTCAGGGCGGAGACCGGGCACGGAAAGCATCTCGAGCACACCCTCGGGAATCTCCTTGCGCAGCTTTTCAAGGCTCGGAACCCGATGTGCGCGAGCAGATCGTCGGTGAAGATGACGAGGACGGAGGTCAGGAGAAACGAGAAGGTGCTCGCCGCGGAGACCAGCGTGCCCGGCCAGCCATGGGCGCGCTGGAGCTCGGCAAGATAGGTACCCTGGCCGTAGAGGCCGAAGCCGAACGTGAAGAAAGGCCATCAGGAAGCAGGCCAGCACGACGCGCCAGCCGCGGTAGTGCAGCGAGGATTCGTCAAAACCCGTTGCGGCAATCATCGATCAACGGCCAAGGGTACGAAACGGGCCATCGTGCCGCACAACTCCTGGTTATTCAGCAGAACATTGTAGCCTTTTGTTGCGCACGCTCACCTCGATGCGCGTCGGCGCGCGTACGTCTCCAGAGCAACGGACCACGTACAAGTACCGTAAGGTATGGTTGAGGTTTCTTAACGGTCCGACGTTAGCCTCAATTCGGCCGAAGCAAGCCGCGTGTCGAGCCGCTCGCTTAATTTGCAGTAACTGGAAATGCCATACAGGTTCGGACGAGCGCCGTTTTTCGGCGTGTTGTCCTCCGCCTGCTCGTGTGCAAGCCCTTCCCTTTCTCGCAGGACAACGCCAATGATGTCATTGTTCAATAATTTGCGAATGCCCACGAAGATCGGCTTGATCACCGGCGTGCTCGGTGCCGTGATGATCGCCCTGGTCGGCTACACCGCGACCCGGATGGCCGCTGTCGATGCCGCCTATACGGATATCATTGTCAGGGTCGACACATCCACCACCCTGGTGGCGCGCATCGCTCGCCGGGTCGAGACCTACCGCGCCGCAGCATTCGAACTCCTCGTCGAGACCACCGAGGCCGGCAACGCCAGGCTCTTGAAGACGACGAAAGAGAATGCGGAATGGGTGATCGAGAATCTCAACAAGGTCCGGCAGAGCGTGCCTGAAAAGGCGGCCGAGGTCGGCGCGCAGATCGAGAGCCTCAAAAAAGCATTTGCTGCCTGCATGCCGCCGATCACGTACGCCTCCACCACGACCAATGCGGAGGATAACGCAAAAGCCGCCGAACAGATGCGCGTCGAGTGCAATGGCGTTCTCCAGGAGGCGGTCGCCTCCCAGATCCATCTCGCTGAAGAGATGGTGGCATTTGCGAAGAGCAGGGCCGACGAGCAACATGCGGACGCCGCCGCCGAGATCAGGAGTTCTTACATCCTTGCCGCTGTCTCCGGCATTTCGGCCATCGCCGGCGCGCTGCTGCTTGGTGTCTTCGGTATCGCGCGGCCATTGTCGCACCTGATCGGTTTGCTCAATCGCATGGCACAGGGCGAGGACGTCGAGATGACAGCGCTGGGCCGTCGCGACGAGATCGGCGACACTGCACGCGCAGTGGAGAGCGTCAAGACGATGCTCGCCGAGAAAGCCCGCCAGGAGGCACTCGCGAAGTCCGAGCAGGATCGCCTTGCCGGCGAGCAACGCAAGCAGGAGATGTACAAGATCGCCAATCAGTTCGAAGGCGCAGTCGGACAGATCATCGAGACGGTATCCTCAGCTTCAACCGAGCTCGAGGCCTCAGCCAGCACGCTGACCGCGACCGCGGCACGCTCCCAGGAATTGTCAACGGTCGTGGCGGCAGCCTCCGAGGAAGCCTCCACAAATGTGCAATCCGTGGCGTCCGCCACCGAGGAGCTGTCGTCGTCCATCAACGAGATCAGCCGCCAAGTGCAGGATTCCGCGCGCATGGCAAGCGAAGCCGTCGGCCAGGCACGTGCGACCACCGTCGAGGTCGGTGAGCTATCGAAGGCGGCAAGCCGGATCGGCGACGTCGTCGAGCTAATCAACACCATCGCGGGGCAGACCAACCTGCTGGCGCTGAACGCGACGATCGAGGCGGCACGCGCCGGTGAAGCCGGCCGTGGCTTCGCCGTGGTCGCGTCCGAGGTAAAGGCGCTCGCCGAACAGACCGCGAAAGCGACGGGCGAGATCGGGCAGCAGATCTCGGGCATTCAATCGGCGACGCAGGCGTCCGTCGGCGCGATCAAGCAGATCAGCGGGACGATCGAACGATTGTCGGAGATCGCCTCGGCGATTGCCGCAGCCGTCGAAGAGCAAGGTGCGGCGACCCAGGAGATCTCCCGCAACGTCCAACAGGCGGCACAAGGCACGCACCAAGTCTCGTCCAACGTGACAGCCGTGCAGCGCGGCGCCGCCGCAACCGGCTCGGCATCCTCGCAGGTGCTGGCGGCCGCGCAATCCCTCGCGCTCGAAGGCAACAGGCTGAAGCTCGAGGTCGGGAACTTCTTGAACACGGTGCGCGCCGCGTAAGCGGATGTGAATTGCACCGGCCCGGCGATTCCATACCAAGCCCTGGGAACGCGGCGCATTGCCCCGGCTGCTCGTCGAGCAGGGCCGTCTCTGGATACCGGATCCTCTGATGTTGGGGCGCTGCCGCCAAAAACTTCGACCGCGCCCGGTCAAACATCCTCGCGGAGCCCCTTGAAAGACGGGTGCCGCACCTTTCCCTCGGCTGACTTCGCGCGATATTCGATCTTGGCGAGCAGCTTCGGCTCGACCCAAATGCCCCTGTGTACGATCCGCTTCGAGTAGGGCTGCGTCTTCCGGATCAGCGGCTTTAGTCGCTTCTGCAGGCCGGCGGCGGAGACCTTGTCGAAGCCGTGGTCGACCTTGCCGGCGTAGACCAACTCGCGGCCCTTGCGTCGGGCGAGGTAGATGCCGTCCCACTTTCCTTCGTCGAGCGCAAAGCCGGCGATCGTGCACGACGATCTCGCCGTCGACGACCGCGGAGCTCGCCTTGATGCGCCAAGCATCATGCGCGACCTTTTTAAACCGATGCGTCCAGTCGTGGCCGCGCCGCGTGAAGACCTTGACCGCCACGTTCGCGAGATGGACCTGTACGCGGTAGCCGTCGAACTTGATTTCGTGAATCCATCGGGATCCGGACGGCACTTTCTCGATCGAGGATGCCAGGGCCGGCTCGACGAATTCCGGGAACGGCGCCTTGACCCCGATATCGGCCGGCTTCCTACGCGCAAACGCCACGAACGAACTCCACGCAACAGATGACTCAAACTGGCACAGGAGGATCGGAACCGGCGAATCCTTACGACGTTGCTTCCACGTCATTTTTTTCTATCGAAGAGGATTCAACCATGGCTGCAGCCAAAAAGAAGACCGCCCGAGGACGCAAGCAGGACCGGGCGCGCGTCGCTGGCGGGCAGAAGTACGAAATCGGCTACGAAGCCAAGAAGACCGGCCGTTCGGCTTCCGCTGTGAAGAAGGCGGTCAAGAAGGTCGGCAATTCCCGCAAGCAGGTCGAGAAGCGCCGCGACCGCTGACTGCTCGCCGGCGCACCCCACATGCCGACGGCACCGTCAAATCCTGCAGGAGAAACGGTTGAAGGCGGTCAGCGTCTGCAGGCGCGGTTCGACGTCGCGCAGGTAGATTTCCGCCTTCAGAAACGCGATCTCGTCGTCGAGCGCGGTCTCGCACACGTCGATGTACCAGGACTTAGGTCGGCCGTCGCTTCCGTCGGACCAGCGGTATCCGCGCTTCTTCAAGGAATCCTTGAGGTCGAACGGAGACTGCTCCGCCCAGACCCTCAACGTTTTCCTCCTCGCCGTCTCCAGCAGGGCGGCGAGCGCGGACGACCCTGTTGTCGGCAATTCGAAAGCGAGGACTTCCAGAAGCGCGTGGCAGTCGTCGACGGCTCGGTGCGCCTGGTGGAAGAAGCCCGCACCGTTCAGCAGGTAACTGAGTTGGGCACCCGCGAAGCCGTGCTTGCGCCAATCGACCTCGGTCGCCGAGCATCCCCAGGGCATACCCTCGAACTCGGGCCAGTATCTCTCGACGAACTTCCTGTCGAAGCCCGCCACGTGCGCGATCGCGATCACCGCGCCGTCGACGAAGGCCATCACGGCAGCCTCGTTGATTCTGTGACCGGCCACCATGTCGTCGGTGATGCCCGTGAGCGCGGTTATGTCGGGCGGGATCGGCGCGGACGGCTCATTGAAGGCGGAGAACGTGTCACGGACGCCGACGATGCGGCCATCCGGCGCGTAGTCGAATTTGACCATCCCGAGCTCGATGATCTCGTTCCTGGCGTGATCGAGGCCGGTCGTCTCGGTGTCGATCAGGATCGCGGTCTTGGTTTCCTGCCCTTTGGGCGGCGGCGAGGGGCTCCGCGGCACCAGGCGCCGCAAGACCCGATAGTCGTCCGATCGGCTCAGCGCCTCAGCCATCGCGGCCAAGTCCGTCGTATCCTGAAACATCTTTGCTCGAGAGGGTCGAGGGCTCCGGCCAGGCCGTGTGCCGTACCATACCGCCCCCGCCTGCCAGGAGGTATCGGAAAGACGAGCAATTCACGGGGTTTTCGCTCATCTCGGCTCGATTGGGTCTTTTACCGGACCTGGTACCGGACCTGGGCGCGGCGGCGGGATCGGTCTGTCGCCGCCAAATTCAGGCCCGTGGCATGTCGGAACCAAGCTGTCCCGATCGTCTTGAATCCAGCCCACCGTTCTTCTGGAGTACCGCGTTCATGGCCCCCCGCGCCAACTGGAAAGGCTTCCTTCGCCTGTCGCTCGTCACCTGCCGATCGCGCTCTACCCGGCCACGTCGGAGAGCGAGAAGATCTCGTTCAATCAGCTCAACCGAAAGACCGGCCACCGCATCAAATACGCCAAGGTGGACGCCGACACCGGCGAGGAGGTCGCCAACGAGGACATCGTCAAGGGCTACAAGGTAGACACCGACACCTCTATCGAGGTGACGAAGGAAGAGCTCGAGAACGTCGCGCTGGAATCCACGCGTACCATCGAGATCGACGAGTTCGTCGACCATAGCGAGATCGACCCGCGCTACCTGACCGCCCCTACTACCTAAGGCCCGACGGCAAGGTCGGTCTCGACACCTTCGCCGCGATCCGCGAGACCATCCGCGAGATGAACAAGGTCGCGATCGGGCGCGTGGTGCTGACCAACCACGAGCACATCATCGCACTCGAGCCGCTCGACAAGGGGCTGATGGGCACTTTGTTGCGCTATCCATACGAAGTGCGCTCTGAGCAGGAGTATTCATGCTCGACCTCGCTAGGCATATCGTGAACCAGAAGGCGGGGCGGTTCGATCCGGAGAAATTCGAGGACCACTACGAGACTGCCCTGATCGACCACATCAACCAGAAGCGGGCCGGCAAGCCGATCACGCCGAAGGAGAGGCCGGCGGCCGGCAACGTCGCGGACCTGATGGAGGCATTGCGGAGGAGCGTCGGCAAGGAAGCGGCTCCAGCAGCCACGGCTGGCAAGACGTTGGGCAAGGCGACGAGCGGGCAAAAGGAAATGCTGATGCCGATCGCCAGCAAGAAGCCCGCAAAGGAGGCGGTCACCAAGAAACCCACCGCCAAAGGTCAGCGCAGATCAGCTTGAGTATACGCCTAATCGCCTCCACCAAGGCAACTCAGGGCATTTGCGCCGATGGAGGCGAGCACAGTATCGATTGCGACCAGTGTTTGGTCAGGTGAAAGGCCGGACGGTGGCTCTTGCCGTCCAATCTCATGCGCGCGGTCGCGAGCATGTGGATCGGAGCGTTTCTGCATCCAGCCGTGCTCTTCACATTGGCGGATCGTGTCGGCTTCGGGTGACGCCGCTGGCCCAAATGATTTATGGCGAAGATGGAAAAAGAACCTGCCGCGAGATACTCAATGCTCGCCTGTCCGTTTTCGCATAGACGAATGTCGCGAAACCCCAATAGAAAGTGGGTGAAAGGCTGGCGCCTGATCCGACGCCGGACGCGATAAAAGCAGGAGACCGGAAATGCCAATCTCAATTTCGATGATAGTGTTGGGTTCGCAGTTGTTTGTCCCGGTGGCCGACGGAGTGCCGAGGTTCGATATTGCGCGGAGCTGCAAGCTTGACGTTGCGGCTACCGCGGGCCTCTCCGTCGATCAGTCGGTAAAGAGCTGCGTGAAGGATGAACAAAAAGCGAATCAGCAGCTCGTAGGCCAATGGCTGAAATTTCCGGCGCCTAGCCGCGCAAGCTGCACCTCACAAGAAAGCATTGGAGGCACGCCAAGTTACGTCAGCTTGCAGACATGCCTGCAGCTCGGTCAGTGGGCGCGTTAACTGCCCTCATCCTGTTTCGATGTCAGGTGCAGTGGTCGAATTCGCTGAGCGCGATTCGGACCTCCCGGGCAAAATCGACGAGCGATACCGTGAAGGTGCCTAGGGCAACCATGAACAGGATGGTCACTCCGCGCTCCTGGAACAACGCACTAACAAGCCGACGACGACAAGTAGATTTGCCGAAATACTACTGATCACCCCAGAAGATTGCCCGGTTCAGCATCACGCGCGGCGGATCAGACGCGGCGGATCGGCCTTGAGACGGCATCGGACGGTGTCCTCGTCGGATATTCCGTTCAGGGCAATCGGTCTATCAACGACTCTGTTGGAGGCGGGAAATCAGGACGGCAATAAAGGCCGCCAAAGCGCTGAGATGAAACGCTGGCACCGCCGCCTGCGGAATGACCTGCGATAGCTGGCTGACGGAGGAAGTATCGGCGAGCATTGAATCCGGCCTTTGCGTGTGCCTGCGAAAACTCAACGGTGTGGCGCGCTCGGGCGGGACGCCGTAGACCCGCTCGGCAAAGACGTGCATGAAGTCGATGCCGCCAGCGGAGACGATGAACGTCCTGAAGCCGCTGGCCCGCAGATATGCGAATAGTTCCAGCACGGCTGATAGATTATTTTGGTGTAGAGCCGGTTACTTGGCGATCGCGATTCAATCGTTCGCGATTTTATCGAATTCCACATTGGTCATGCCGGAATGCGTGCCGTTGACCGAGCGTAAAAATTATGGCCCGCCGGCGAGTGCTCCTTTGAGATCGCTCTTGTGCAGCGAGGCAAACGTGCTCCGCTCACAAAGTGCGGTCATTGTCGAACGTAACAATTCTCTCCGCGGGCGGCACAAGGTCGGGCGATCGGTCACGGTGCCCGACGAAGGTGACGACAGATTCTTTTTGATCATCATATAGTTCCACGACGGCAGCGGATCGGTCCAGGAGAGTTTGCGCCAGGGCGGACACGACAGGAAACCGCCGCGAACGCCGCAACCCGGACACCGTCGCGCGGCTCATATCGGAAAACCTAGGTCGCCCGCTCCAGTGGCGGTTTCTCCCACTTGCCTTCCGTTGCCGCTTCTTTCGGCCAGTACAGGCGCATGATCATGGAGAACGGCCCCTTTGGCCCGGGTAGCCAGTTGGCTTCCTTGTCCCTCCCCGGGGATTCGTTCTGGATAATCAGCGTCAGCCCGCCGTCGGCATCGCGCTTGAGCTGCGGCAGCATCGGTGAATTGATCAGATATCGATTGAGCGGATTGGCCACCAGCAGGCTCTGCGGCTCATCATACATCGTCAGCGACCAGAATGCGTTGACGGGCGGCAATTGACCGGGCGCAAAGCGCAAGGTGTAACGGCTGCGACCGTCCAGCTTTTGTTTCGTCGCATCCACATAGTAAGTCGGATATAGCGCCTCCTGCTTCGAATTGCCGTAGATTCCAAGAACGGCGGCGCCCATGCGGTAGAGATAATCCCCTTTTAGGTACGCGCGCGTGCCGAAGACGTCGCCCGAGTTCAACTTCCCCTCCTCAAATTCTTTCTTCAGGCCGCCGAAAGCAACCCAGGCGTCGGCCATGCCTTGTTCGATGGCCGTCTTCGTCTCGGGTGAGAGCTTGCTCGCGTCAAAGGTCTTTCCCGCGCCGACGCCGATCATGGCGAAGCGCTCCATGAGTTCTTTCTCGGAAGAGACCGTCGGGCAGAACTGCAGGACGAAGTTCAGGATGTCGAAAAACTGCGGCGAGGTTTTCTCTTCTGCAGGCGTCAGCGGCTTGATGAAATCAATGGCGGGGGCTGCCTTTGGCGCAGGCTGGCCGAGAAACGCGGAGAGGGGCTGCACCTTATAGCCGGCCTGGACCTTCTTCACGTTTTCGATGTCGTTGGCGTCAAAGAGCTGCGTGCGATAGGTGGGGAACGCAAGTTCGGTCTCGCAGCGAAACACTTTCTCGATGCCCTTGGGCATTTCGCCTTTCCATGCCGGGCCGGCGAGCAGGAAGCTGCCGCCTCCGTTGCCGGAAGTGCGTGTACCGATATAATCGAAGTTAAACGTGTAATAATCGATGAGTTGCACGCTGAAATAGCGCTCTTTTTCCATCGGCGGTACGGTGAGTACGAGAGGTTCGGATCGCAGGTCCGCGCCCATGAATGAGTAAAGCGTGTCCGAGTTGGGTGTCTGGATCGCCGTGTCAGCGGGCGTGTAGAGACGTGCGCTGTTCCAGATTTCGTTCCAAGGCCCCTTATATTCCGGGGTCGCCTTATCCACCCAATAAGCGTGCTGGATTCGGTAGTTGTCCACGATCGGGAAGCCATAGATATAAGCTTCCTTGGCGATGGCGCGGGCTTCCGCGGGACTTACGCCGGCTTGGGCGTGGGCTGCCGCGAAATCGAGTGCCGGGAGCAAAGCAACTCCGCCGACAAAGCCTCTTCGTGTAATGGTTTTCATGACTCTGGACCTTTCATTCGCTATTCGGTGTCAGACTTGCTCTCTGCCTAGATGGCGGCGGGCACGATCGCCGGTGGCTGCCATGAACCCTCACCAGCCGGCAACACCGAGGGCGCCGATGTCTTCGGCCAATATAGGCGCATCACCAGGTACATTTCGCCGTTCGGTGCCGGCAGCCAGTTGGATTCCTTATCGGCGCCGGGTGAGTCTTTCTGGATATGCAGCGTGAGAGAGCCGTCCGGATTCTTCTTCAGGCCTGATAGCATCGGCGAATTGATCAGGTATCGGTTGATCGGATTTTCGATCAGCAACTGGCTCTTGCCGTCATACATCGTCACCGACCAGAACGCCTCGACCGGCGGGTATTGTCCGGCCGGGAAAGTGACTGCGTAATTATGCTTGGAAGCGTCGAGCACCTCGCCGTTGGCAAGGGTTTTTGTCATCGGGTAGACGGCTTCCACCGCGTCATTGCCGTAAATGCCGCCTTTTGCGGCTGCGGCCCGCTTCAGCCAATCACCGCTATAGAACAGCCGGTCTCCGAACAGCGACCCGACTTTCCACCCGTTGATGTTCTTGCTGCCGCTCGCGAGGTACTTCTCGACTTTTTCTTCGCCGTCCTTCATACCTAGCCCGATTTCGAATTTGTGTGTGAGCGGCAGGTCCTTGAACTCGAAGGTCTTGCCCGCGCCGACGCCGATGCGCGCGAGTTTTTCGCGAATGGCGCGTTCTTCCGGTCCGGCCGGCGCAAACTGGAGCGCGAAGTCGAGATACTCAAAGAAGTTCTTCTTCACGAGCTCCGCATCGGCCTTGGGAAAGTCGATAACCGGCGCCGCGGGCGGCGCCGGTTGCTTGAGGTAGGCCGATAGCGGCTGCGCTTTATAGCCGTCCTGGACCTTCTCAACATTCGGCATGTCTGCCGGATTGAAGAGCTGCGTGCGAATGGCCGCGAAAGAAAACTGGGTCGAGGACTGAAATACTTTCTTGATGCCGGGCGGGCTGGTGCCCTGCCAGCCCGGTCCAGCGACCATATAATCTCCGGCGTCTCTGCCGGTCGCGCGGCTGCCGATATAGCCGTAATTGAACGTGTTGCCGTCGATAAGCTGTACCGTATAATAGCGGGACTTCTCGACAGCTGGCACCGAAACAACCATTGGCTCGGCGCGCAGATCAAACCACAAGATGGAGTATGGCGTGTCGCTGTTGGGCGTCACGACAGCGGTGTCCTTGTATGTTGCGACATGCGTCAGGTTTTTAATCTGGTTGAACGGCGTCTTGAACTGGCTGCCCTTCGCGTCCACGGCGAACTCATACATCACCGCATAGTTCATCACGATCGGAAGACCGTAGATGAAGCCTTCCTCGGCGATGGCCTTGGCTTCGCGGATATCGGGCCATCCTGCTTTGGCCTGCGCGTTCGCCGGGACGGCCTTCGCCGTCGTAACGGTAATTGCAGCCAGCGCTGCGGAACAAAGAAGATCGCGTTTCGTGATCATGTGAGCATTCTCTGTCTTCACTGCTTGGGCTCAAGCTTGAATTTGATCCGGGATCTCGGGCAGCGCTGAACCAAGGACGAGTCCCGCGCGGCCTCTTGGCGCCAACGTTACTGCGCCGCCACGATCGCCGGCGGCTGCCACGTGCCACTGCCAGCGGGCAAGATCGACGGGGTTTCGGTCTTCGGCCAGTACAGCCGCATCACCAGGTAGATTGGGCCGTTCGGTGCCGGCAGCCAGTTCGATTCCTTGTCGGCGCCGGGTGAGTCCTTTTGGATATGCAGCGTGAGAGAGCCGTCCACATTCTTCTTCATGCCGGATAGCATCGGCGAGTTGATCAGGTACCGGTTGATCGGATTCTCGATCAGCAACTGGCTCTTGCCGTCATACATGGTCACCGACCAGAACGCCTCGACCGGCGGGTATTGTCCGGCGGGGAAAGTGACTGTGTATCTATGCTTGGAAGCATCGAGCACCTCGCCGTTGGCCAGGGTTTTGCTCATTGGGTAGACCGCTTCGGCGGCGTCATTGCCGTAAATGCCGCCCTTGGCGCCGGCAGCCCGTTTCAACCAGTCGCCGTTGAAGAAGGCCTGGTCTCCGAACATCGATCCGACCTTCCACCCGTTGATGTTCTTGAAGCCGCTTTCTAGGTACTTGTCGATCTTCTCCTCGCCGTCTTTCATGCCAAGGCCGATTTCAAGTTTGTGCGTCAGCGGAAGATCCTTGAAATCAAAGGTCTTGCCTGGGCCGACGCCAATGCGGGCGAGCTTGGCGCGGATTTCCTTTTCGCCCGGCGTAGCTGGCGCGAACTGCAAGGAGAAGTCGAGATACTCAAAGAAGTTCTTCTTGAACAATTCCTTGTCGATTCTTGGGAAGTCTATGGCGGCCGCGGCGACTGTCGATGTTGATTGCTTCAAATAGGCCGACAGCGGCTGTGCCTTGTAGTCGGCCTGCACCTTCTCCACGTTGGCCATATCGTCCGCACCGAACAGCTGAGTGCGATAGCCTGCGACGGAGAACTGTGTCGAAGATTGAAACACCTTCTTGATTCCGGGCGGAGTTGCGCCTCTCCACTCGGGTCCCACCACCATGTAGTCGCCCGGCTCGGTGCCGGTGGAGCGGCTGCCGATGTAGCCGTAATTGTAGGTGTTGCCGTCCTCCAGTTGCACTGCGTAGTAGCGGCCCTTTTCCACCGCCGGCACGGACAGCACCATCGGCTCCGCGCGCAAATCCATCCACAGGAAGGAGTAGGGCGTGTCGCTGTTGGGGGTAACGATAGAGGTGTCCTTGTAGGTGAAGACACGCGCCTCATTCCTGATGTGGTTGAATGGCGCCTTGAATTGCCCCGAGCTCTCGTCGACCGCATATTCGTACATCACTGCGTAATTCATTACGATCGGCAAGCCGTAGATGAAGCCTTCCTCGGCGATGGCCTTGGCTTCGTGGATGTCCGGCCACTGCGCGAGCGAGACGCTCGGCGTCATGGCGCAAAGTGAACCGGTCATGACCGCTGTAAATGCGCTGCTTGTTAGGATGTTCATATCGAGTCTCCCGCGCTCCGGCTGCCAAAGAGGGTCCTTTGAACGCGATTGACATATTTCTCGGAATTGCACCGGGCGACTATGCAAAAACGACCCGTTTTTCACATCGGGACACGTTTTCCAAGCAATGGCAGCCGAAAAGAATGGGTGTCAGCCGCGCCTATTTTGCGTAAAGTGCCTTGCTACCATCGATTGAGTAAGGACAGCCGTATTGCCCGAGCCGTTAGAGGAGCATCAATTGCTTCTGGCTACCCTGTCGCCATCAAAGGGGCAGATTCGACTGGCGCTCAGCGTCGTCATAGGTCTTTTTGTCGCGCTCGCCGTCACGATACCATTCACGAACATTCAGTTGGCACGTGTTGACGCGTTCATTCCAGCGTTCGAGACAGCAATTGTATTCACCGACCTCGTCACTGCGGCGCTGCTATTTTCTCAATTCTCGATCCTGCGCTGGCGTTCTCTTCTGGTGCTGGCGAATGGGTTTCTTTTTACGACTCTGATTGTCATCCCGCATGCGCTGACCTTTCCGGGGGCCTTCACGCCTACCGGCCTTCTCGGTGCTGGATTGCAAACTACGGCTTGGCTCTACTATTTCTGGCACGCGGGAGCACCGCTGGCCGTGATTGGCTATGTGCTACTCAAGGACGCGGACTATAGGGAAGCGAAGTCCCAGCGCCCGTCGGCGGCTGTCATCGGCTGGAGCGCGGCGTTGGTCGTCGTGATCGTATGCATACTGACCTGGATTGCCATTGGAGCGGAGACATTCCTGCCAAGAATTATGGCCGGGACCAGTGAGGCAAACTGGCCTGTCCTCGCACTAATTGGTTTGCTGATTGCCTCATTGAACGCGGGGGCGTTCGCATTACTGTGGCTACGGCGGCGTTCCGTGCTGGATCTATGGCTTATTGTGATGTGTTGCGCGTGGCTGGCCGAAACCTTGGTCACGGCGTTTGTCTCGGGCCGATACACCCTCGGATTTTATGTCAGCCGGCTTTACGCATTCGTCGCGGTGTTTTCGGTTCTGCTTGCACTGCTTTCCGAGACGATGACGCTCTATTCGAACCTCGTGTATTCGACGTTGAGGCGACGCAGCAACAGCGAGATTGCCATGGATACGATGGCGGCTTCCATCGCTCACGAGGTCAATCAGCCAATTGGTGCAATGAGCTTTAACGGCGAAGCTGCGTTGACGTTACTCTCACAGACTCCACCGAATATTGATGAAGCACGCGCCGCGCTTGAAGCAATCGTCAGTGACGGCGCGCGCGCGCGGCAATGGTGATTGCAAGCCTCCGGTCGATGTTCAAGAGAGATATCCCCCAAAGATCGCACTTTGATGTGAATGACATTCTTCGGGAGGTTATCAAGCTCGTTGACGCCGATTTGCCGTCGCACAAAATAGCAGTCTCGACCGAACTGCGGGAGGCGCTCCCGCAATTGCGAGCCGATCGAGTTCAGTTGCGGCAAGTATTTCTGAACCTCTTTATGAACGCGATCGAGGCGATGCGCCCCGTGAGGGACCGGGTTCGGCTGTTGCGGATCAGGTCGGATTTCATCAAGGACCGTTCGGGCGTGCTAGTCACCATTGAAGATTCCGGCACTGGCATAGTTCCGGCAGACAAGGACCGTATCTTTGAGCCGTTCTTTTCGACGAAATCCACCGGCACGGGGATTGGACTAGCGACCTGTAAATCAATCGTCGAAGCCCATGAGGGGCACCTCCGCGCAGTAGCCAACCATCCCTATGGAGCTATCTTTCACGTTGCGCTGCCACAAGGTGAGGTGAGGCAACGGCTGAGTTGCAAAGCTTATTCATCAAGCCTTTTTCCCGTGGTACTCGAGTCGTGAGCGAACGCTTCCGCCGCAGAAATTCTGATCCCGGGTTCGGAAACTGAACCAATTTCAGGTCCCGACGTCCGAATTTGCATAGGCATATGATTGATCCGGTTCGTATAGATGCAGGCCACCGCATCGGCCCGATATTCCTGATTATGAGCCGAGCAGGCCCCGCAGAAAGCGATCGATCATGAATCGACTTAAATTGGCATGCGTGACGATACTTTGGCTCATCGGCCCGGCGGTGGCGTTCTCGCAGCAGCCGCCGCCGGGCGTGCAGGCGGGATGCTGACTTGCAATCTCGCACCCAGCATCGGCTTGATCGTCGCCGAAAGTCAGCGGATGAGTTGCCGCTTTGCGCCAAACGGTCCGTTTCCATCTCAGAACTATAGCGGAGTGATGAATACGGTCGGGCTCGAGCTCGGGATCAGCGCCGGGGGATGATGGCGTGGGGCGTATTCGCGCCGACCGGAGGGACCCCGATGGGCGCGCTGGCGGGTGAATATGTGGGAGCAAGCGGCGACATTTCGGTCGGTATTGAAGTAGGGGCCAATGCTGTTCGGCGGGTCAAACCGGACGATTGCCTTGCAGCCGTTGTCGGTCGAAGGCCAGGCGGGGCTGAACGTTTCCCTCGGTGTTTCCGGTCTGACGCTGGCTTACGTGCCCTGATAGGATGACGAAGGTCGCGGTCAATCTATGGCCTCGTTGGCTCCGGACACTGCTCGTCGGTGCCACAACCGCCGCCATCATAGGCGGCAGCTGGCTCACCTATCGCTATTTCGCAAAGCCGATTTACTTGACAGTAGCCGCAGGATCGGCGCTGACGGCGAGGCGCTGGCGCTCACCTCGGCAATCTCGGGGCGCCTGGCAGCGTCGAAGTCGCACATACGGTTGAGAGTCAACGATAGCAGCACATCAGCGAACGCAGCCGAGCTACTGGCTGCGAGTAAAGCCGATCTTGCAATTGTTCGCGGCGATACCGGCGGGCTCGCGGACGCACGGAGCGTCATGCTTCTGACCCACGGCGTGGTTCTGATCATGGCGTCAGCGACGGTCAGCGCCGACAGTTTGGGAGATCTGCGCGACACGACTATCGGGGTCATTGGCGGCGCCATCAACCGGCAGATGGTTGATGCCCTGAAGCAGGTCTATCAGTTCGACCGCGCCAAGGTCCGCGTTCAGGATGTCGCCATCGCCGACGGCGCAGCCGCGCTATCATCGGGACAGGTCCACGTGCTTCTTGCGGTCGTCCCGTTGACCGAGAAATACCTGACAAAGATCAGGCAGCTCTTTCAGCAGGCAGTTGCAAAGGGAGCCGTGCCGAAGCTGATCGAGATTGAATCCGCCGGCGCCATCGCCAATGTCGCGCCGTATTATGAAAGCTACGACATTCCAAAGGGGACCCTGCGGGGTGCCCCTCCAGTTCCTTCAGACGATCTGACGTCGCTGCACGTGTCATTGTTTCTTGTCGCCAACAAGTCGGTGGACGCGGACACCATCACTGACCTGGCACAAGCCCTGGTCGACGCGCGAGGGGTGACGGTGCCGATGGCGCCAAGATGGCGGCGCTTAGCCTGGCAGCTCAAAGGCTCCACCATCTGATGAGCCACCGCCGGGCGCTGCTGCGCAAGTGGCCCTAGCTCTACGTGGGGATTACCCCGCCTGCTTCAAGGCGCTACCAAGTGGGTCCGTTGCCAGGCTTTTTCCGCATTCCTTCAGCATGAACTCGGCCACCGGATCGCCCGGAAAGTCATCAAGAATAGTGCGGTAGGCGCACCCTGCCGCTGCAAATTCGTCCGCTTCAAACTGCTGTGAAGCTTGCCAGGTCATCGCGCTGAGCTGTTCATCCTGATCGCGGGCCCTCAAGTCCGGATCGTCGCTCGTGCGGAGTGCGAGCAATTCATAGATCATGAACTGGGTCTTTCGACCCTTCACCTGAACCCGCTTCAGCGGCCGAGCGAGGATATCGGCCTTTGCCTGGTCATAGATGCTGTCGCTGATGCAGATGGTGGTGCCAAACAGCTTGTTGATGCCTTCAAGGCGGGCGGCAACATTCACGCCGTCTCCCAAGGCGGTATAGCTCAGTCGGGTTGAAGACCCGACATTGCCGACAAGGACGTTGGCGCAATTGAGTCCAATCCTGATCTTAATTCGCGGTCGTCCTTCCGCCTCCCAGGCATTGTTGACGCGCTCCATACGGCGGGTCGCACGTACGGCAGCGGCGCAAGCGCGTAGAATGTGGTCAGGACGCTGAACCGGAGCGTTCCAGAACGCCATGATGCCATCGCCGATGAACTTATCGACGGTGCCGCCTTCTTCCGAGATCGCAGACGAGACTTCCTCAAGATAGGTTGAGATCTGGACCAAAAGGTCGGCAGGCGCGAGCGCTTCGGAGTGGCTGGAAAAATTCTCCAGATCGGAAAAGAAAACGGTGAGGTATCGCGGTTCGACGCCCAAGGTCAGTGGAATGCCCGACTTGACGAGCTGGCGGACCACATCGAGCGGAACGAAGGAGGAGAACGATTTCAGCGATGTTCGCAGCAGCGAGGCCGCCGCTTCCAGTGTCGCGATCTCCTGGATGTTCGAAGGCGGACGGGCGGGCGTATCGAATTCGAGGCTTTCAATCGCCTGCAATTGCTCGGACACGTTTTCGACGGGACGCGACAGCCGGCGAGAGGCGAAGAAAATGAAGAACAACTCGATCGCGGTGAGACCAACGATCACGACCATCATCAACCGATTGGTCTTCTTCAAAGTGCCGACGAAATCGTCGATCGGCGTCAACGTGATCACCTGCCAAGGCTGACCAAAGCCGCCCGGGAAATTGGTGAAGGCCGCTATAAAATCCTCTCCATTCGCTGGCGACTGAAAGGTAAAGCTGTTGGCTCCGGTTCGGGCATGCTGGCGGTGAGCTTCGCGCACATCGGGATCGTCGATGTCAGCGAGGGTTGCGATCTTGAGCGCTCCATTCTCGACCCGAACGCCTTTCTGCTTGTCCGGGAAGGCGATGATCTTGCCGTTGCTCCGATGGGCAATGAGCGTCGTGCTGCGCGCGCTGGCTCGATGCTTGTCGAGAAAGCGCGACAGAATGTCTATTGTGATGTTGGCCGTTGCGCAGCCGACGAAGTCTACCCCGTGGAATATTGGAACACGCAAAAAGAGAATGGGGAAACCGGTGTCCGGGTTGATGGAGGGTTCGGTTACCGCGAGTGTCCGCGTCGTTTTGGCGGTCTGATAGCCGGCCAGGAAGCGAATATCGACGTCAGTGGGAACATTATAGGCACCGACTGGATGGGGCCATATGTCGTAGAATGTGCGATGGCGGACCCGTGAGAACGCGAAGGTGATCGCATCGATGTAGCTGGCGTGCCAGTTAGCCTTTGCAGGAATCCGAGGATCAGAACGCCGGCGGTCCTCATCGATGCGGGTGACCACCCGGTGATAACCATCCTCGAAGCTGACGTAGATTGCGTCGATATGTGCTGCCGAGGTAAGCGAGCGATACAGCAGGTCATTGCTTTGCTCAGTTCGGAAGTATCCAGGATCGACGGACGTTACTTCGGCGAGAAAGCGCAGCGGGCTTTCCGTGCTCTCGATCAAATTCTCGGTGCGCTCGATGCCGGCCAGGCTAGTCTGCGCAACTGCGTCGTTCAGGATAGCCACCATGCCGGCCGAGTTCTTGTGGTAGTTGTAGAGCAGGATAAAAACGAGAACGGGAATGCTGAGGCCGATGAACAGCAGCGACATGATCAGGCTCAGTCTCGGCCGCCCCGCAAATCGCGGAAGCGGGCCCAACCAGGCCATTGTGGTCCGCAGTGTAAGGCCCTTTCGATACGCGAGCAGCGCCGCAATCAGGAATCCGAGCGGTACGAGAATGAGTTGAATCAACCAGCGCCGCAGTTTGCCGTCATATCCGTCCCAAATCAGGGTGGGGGGAAGGGTATCATCGGTCAACAGTCCCAGTTGCCTGTAAGTCGCGGCAATACTTCGCCAACGCGCGGGATCCTGCTCGCCGATGCGGTCCGGATCGCGCCCGACCAATATTTCCGTCTGCTCCGCCTCAAACAGCAGGGCCTCGCGGCTCTTTTTCCCCGAATAGCTCTTGAGGATCAAATCAACCGTCGCCTCTTTGTGCGCGAAGGCATAGGCCCAGCCTTTCACGCTGGCCGCCCTGAACGCCGCGACTCCGTCCGGATGGGCTTTCAATTTCGCTTCGGAAGTGCACAAGCTGTCGCCGTAAAAATCGATGCCGGATGCCGCGGGCGCGAAGGTGCGGTAGGCCGCGCCCAACTGCTCAAGGATGAAAGGTTCGTTGGTGCTGTAAGCGATCATCGCGTCGGCCCGACCGGCCAGAAGGTCGCGCGGGTTTCCCTCGTGATCGACGCGCGGTAGGGCTTGATAGTCGACGCCTTCGCGCTTCAGCATCGCGGCGATCTCGTCGCTTCCCGGCATGTCCATCAGCGTGCGGCCGCGCAGCTCCGACACGTTGCTGATATCAGCCCGGCGTGCGACCAGGATGACGGCCGGGGAACGTTGGAAGATGGTGGCCAACACGACCAGTCGGCGGCCCACGCTCCACTCGCGCAGAACGCTGGCGCTGCAGACGCCAAAATCTGCCTTGCCGTCGGCAACCGTTTCGGCGACATCGATCCCCGGACCACCCTCGCGGATGGTGACGTCAAGGCCCGCGTTCCGGTAGAAGCCCTGCTCAAGCGCCGCGTAGTAGCCGGCAAACTGAAACTGATGCTTCCATTTGAGCTGCAGGGAGACGGGCTCGAGTGCGGCGGCAGGATACGATGACAGAAGGGCCAGGCAGGCGGCGATGGCCAGCCGTCTCAGTATACCGGGCTCCCGCACACGCGCGATGAGCGGCCAGGCTGCCGTCACAATCCAAAAGCCTTGATAA
This sequence comes from Bradyrhizobium sp. 142, assembly GCF_023074015.1. NCBI lineage: Bacteria > Pseudomonadati > Pseudomonadota > Alphaproteobacteria > Hyphomicrobiales > Nitrobacteraceae > Bradyrhizobium > Bradyrhizobium sp. 142. The sequence continues at coordinate 3,251 of NZ_JADPKQ010000166.1, read as the reverse complement.
ACCCGCCTCGTCGCATGTGACCTCATCGAGGGTATTTTATGAGGAGTGAGGTAGTGGTGCCAGTATGCCCCTTTGTCGAAGCTGGCCCTGGAAGGCTACCCATGCGGCAAGTGGTTGCCTATGCAAAATCGGACAATTCGCGCGCACTGAGCTAGTCTTGAGGAAGCTATTTGCTCGACGGCGGAGCGATTTCACCCGGACATCGGCCACTGAAGCTACGGAGATCGACAGCAGAGCGGTCGATCGCTGGAAGAGCGCCAGGCAAACACGGCATCTGAATCAGCGCCGGTGGCCAATAGTTTGCTGTCCAGGCTCGTTCGCAACGTAATCGGATCCGCAGGGTACCACCACGCGGCCGCTTGAAATGCAGAGACGACGTCTTCACGGATCTTCACGGGTCTAACCCGCACCGGGGCGAACCCACCGTTGTCGGGAGATGACGGCGATCCCTGCTCGGGACGATGTCTTTACTTGGTCACTATTCGACGTGTCGGTGCCACCGTGCTGGTGGGTGCCATTGGCGAGATCGAGAACGTCAGCCAGGTATTCCACCCCGCCGGCCGATTTTCGGCGGCGAATTCACCATAGCGTATTGCCTCATCTGAGGATGTTACTTTCGCTTGACGGATGTAGCTCCGACTGTCGGCCGGTCCGAGGTTGCGTCATTGCTCGCAGGATCGGAGGGACTGGGGCCGTCGCGGAGTGCCCATCACACGCAGCGACGGCCCCAGTCCCGGGATCACCAGTAGTGGCCGGTACTGTACGCACCGGCTCTCGTCTTCAGCGCTAAGGTGTTCCAGTCTATCTCAAAATGGCATGCGCTGGCTCAAAATGGCGTGCGCTGGGCGCGGTGAAACGTCACGAGTTGAGCGCGGAGGAAGGGCAGCTGTTGGCCCGAATGCGAAGTCCAGGCGGTGGCCCCCGACGGTCGGCTCATGGAGTTAGACCGGAAGCAACCGGCCGCCCCTCCGAACGACGTTCATGACCCACACCGGAAGTTGCCCCTTCCGATGAACCGCCGCTGTCATGTCGCACAATATTGGGGTCGCAAAACATTTATTGCACTAAACCGCTCCGCGGTAGCACGATCGCAGGGATTTCCGATGCGATAGAAAAAGGCCCCACGGGCGGTGATGTTGGTATGAATACTGATGTGTTTTTCTATCGCGCCTCGGGCATGATCCCGTCTCTCAGCGAACAATTCGATCCTGCCGCTCGTCCATAACCAACTCGCTAATGATAAGCCAGTTTCCGGCGTCCTTTGTCAGTACGATGAGCCGGTGAATTTTCCGTGGCGGAAGTTTCTCCCCGTTGGAGCCTCGTTGGCCGACGACTTCGGTGAACCTGTGTGCGACCGCCACATCGGGGCGTACAAACCGCACGGACAGTTCGGCAGGACCGCTCTGAGACCGGCTGCGGAACTCTGGTCGTGCAAACAAGTTCGATAAATACGTTCGGATATTCGAGCGGCCATGCTGACGTACACCGAACGCATTGGTCCAATCAGCATCGTCGGCGTAAGTACTGCTCGCGCCGTCGGCGTCGAAGTCGCGAAAGGCGGCAACGTTACGCTCGATCAATGAGACAATGGCATCATTCTCGTCGGCCGCAGCCGCCAGTGAAAGGCTGATCGCGAGCGTCAAAAGCAGCGTGATAGCTCGCACGTGCCGTGTCCTCCCTCGCTTGTGCCCGGCGGTTGCCACGACCGGCTCCGGTCGATCGGAGACGCTCCTCTTGGGAGACGTTAGCATGTCGGAAAGGAGAGGGAATATGGCTTAACAGAGCCATTCTCGATGTGTCGTACAATCGCCGTTTCGTGACGCCGCGAGTTGGGATCACTTCCGCCTTTGGTACCTTTGAGACATACCGAGCGCCGCTGACTAAGTCAGTTAATCGGGGTATACCGGAAGTCATCGGTGGACGGCGAAAACGCCGCGATTGACCCATTTGACATTGCAAATCGCTGCTGCAGATCGGCCAGAAAGTTGCGATCGAAACCGCTGGGCGCGCAATAAATAAATACATTCAGTTATCAGTCGAGCGCGGACCTGCTGATCACGTGAGGAGCGCGATGAACCTTCTAGGAATGCTCAAATTCACTGTAATGACCATCGTAGGAACGTCGGTGTTTGCCGGTTTCTCAGTCGCGCAGACTGCCAACGATCTTGTTGGAGCTTGGACCCTCGTCTCGGACGAGAATCTCCGACCGGATGGCAGCAGGGTCCAGGTAATGGGCCAAGATCCGCAGGGTCTGGTCATCTTCCTCATCGACGGCCGCTATTCCTTGCAAATTCTACGCGCGAGTCGTCCGAAATTTGCATCAAACAACCGAATGGAGGAAACCGCAGAGGAGAACAAGGCGGCGGTGGAAGGGGCGAATCCCCATTGGGGCAGATACTCAGTCAACGAGTCGGATAAAACCATTCTCTTCAAGATCGAACATGCGTTCTTCTCCAACTGGGAGGGAACAGAACAAAAGCGCCCCTTCACACTGATGGGTGACCAACTGACATGGATCGCCGCAGCATCAACTGGCGGGAGAGCTGAACTGACTTGGAGACGAGCGAAATAGACACTCAAAATTATCATAGCTGCGTAGTTGGCACTCACGAAGCGCGAACAGCAAGGTGTCGAATTGTTGTCTGAACGTCTCTTGTTGGCCCTTAGCCGAAGGTCGCTTGAATGGGTGTCATGTCGGCTGCCAGAGGCATACCGGACGCCGATCCAGCTTGGCCTCTGCCGCCGCTTTTGACCCAATTGTATGGTCCGGCCGCGCGTTGCAAGAGGTTTCGTCAACCTGGCAGATGCGGTCTTGCATCAATGTATCCGGCCTCTGATTGGAGCGTGTTGTGCTCCGGGCCATCATGGATATCAGCGCGCATTCGAGCTGATTAGCGGACAGGCCTCGAAGGGGCCATTCGGGTCACCAGTGTTCGCATGCGCCGGGAAGACCGATCCTCCATCGTCGTCTCATCCTCTCGCAGACCTCGGCGGGTAAGGGATGTTGGTTACGTCATCGATAGCTCTCACTTCGCACTGTTCCTTTGTTCGTGCCTGGCGGTCGTTCCTTCGTCCCGGCCTGCGCGCGCAGACGCGCCGCGCGCAAGGGCCGTCAAGGCCGGCCGTCGTGCTGTCCTGACGGCTTGCTCTACCGCTGCCAGGCTGCGCCTTGACGGCCCCGAGCACGGCGCGAGGATCAAGCAGGTCGGGACGCCATCTCATCTGTCTTGACGCACTCGAAGGCGCGCCCC
>NZ_JADPKQ010000288.1:0-527 GCF_023074015.1 Bradyrhizobium sp. 142 | reverse complement strand
CGCATCCCGACGGTTACGGCCGCAGCTGGTTCTGCGAACTCTATCGAGCCTGGGAAGGCCGGTTGTCGCCGACGATGCGGCAGGCGCATGTGGCCGGCGAGAAGCTGTTCGTCGATTACGCCGGTACGACGATTGACATCGTCGATGCCGCGACCGGAGAGGTGCATGCCTGCCAGCTGTTTGTCGCAGCCCTCGGCGCATCGAGTTTTACGTACGCCGAGGCAACCTTCACGCAGACGCTGCCCGACTGGATCGGCTCGCACACACGCGCCTTTGTCTTTTACGGCGGTGTGCCGGCGATGGTCGTTTCCGACAATCTGAAGTCCGGCGTCACCAAGGCCTGCTTCTACGAGCCGGGCGTCAATCGTGCCTATGCCGAAATGGCGGTGCACTACGACACGGCCATTGTGCCGGCACGGCCGAGAAACGGCGAAGGTCGAGGTCGCCGTGCAGGTCGCGACGCGCTGGATTATCGCCAAGTTGCGCAACATCAGGTTCTTCTCGCTCGTCGAGTTGAACGCAGCGAT
>NZ_JADPKQ010000367.1:0-22290 GCF_023074015.1 Bradyrhizobium sp. 142 | reverse complement strand
ACGAGTTCGGGCTGGATCACAACGAGAGCAGATCCTGGCATGGCTGGCACCGTCATGTGTCCTTGGTGATGCTCGCCTTCGCCATGATGGCCGCGATCCGCCATCGCGCTAATCCGCCACCGCCCAAAAAAACCAAACGTCGCCCCCCGGCAAAAGCCAAAGCATAACCACGCCGCCACTGATCCGTTGGTCAATCCAGGAAATCCGCCGCATTGCCATCAGACTCGCTCGAAAGCGTATTCAACCCGCACGCATCATCGCATGGTCTTTCTGGCGCAGAGCTCATCAGGCTGCCGCTCAACGCGCTCATGTCAAATCAAAAAGACAACTGTAATGCTAGCCTGATCCGGCCGGCTTCCCTCTGGCTGAAGGCGTCGAATTAACGCGGTTCGGGCGGTTTCCCGCAGCCTGGCGATGACGTATTATACGCTCGCCGACCAGGCCGGCGGAGCGTCTCAAGACATCGCGGGCCAGTTCTTTGATTATGCCGCTATCCCGAGCCAGGTTGGAGCGAACCGACGAAACAGGGAGGCAGTGCCATGACGATGAGGCCGGATCCCACCTTTCACGCATCGCCCAAGCTTGCGATGGAAGCACCTGCAGAGAACTTTGCCTACACGTTGCTGCTCAGTCCGGATTTCTCAAAACCGGATGCTCTCGCGGTCATCGACGTCAAGCCGGGATCGCCGACCTATAGCCAAATCGTCCACACCGTGACGATGCCCAACAAGGGCGATGAGTTTCATCACTTCGGCTGGAATGCCTGTTCCTCCGCCTTGTCGCCGCTCGCCGGACATGCCTTCATCGAGCGGCGCTATCTGATCATCCCCGGACTGCGCTCGTCGCGGATTTACATCATCGATACCAAGCCCGATCCGACCAAAGCCAAAATCCACAAGATCATCGAGCCTGAGGAAGTCTTCAAAAGGACCGGCTACTCGCGACCGCATACCATCCATTGCGGGCCGGACGGCATTTATGTGAGCACGCTGGGCGGCGGCGGCAAAGACGGCACCAACGGGCCTCCGGGCGTCTTCATCATGGATTGCGAGACGTTCGAAGTCCTTGGACGATGGGAGATCGACCGCGGTCCGCAGACGCTGCACTATGATTTCTGGTGGAATCTGCCGCGCGACTACATGGTGACGAGTGAATGGGCGTTGCCGCCGCAGTTCGAGAACGGGATCGTCCCGGAAGATCTGCTGGCGAACAAATATGGCCATCGTCTCCACTTCTGGGATCTCCGCGCCCGTCGCAACGTGCAGACCATCGACCTCGGCGCCAATCATCAGATGGCGCTGGAGGTACGGCCGGCGCACGATCCGGTTCGCGAATACGGCTTCGTAGGCGTTGTGGTCGACACCACCAATCTCGAAGCATCGATCTGGACCTGGTGGCGAGAAGGCGGAAAATTTCACGCGGAGAAGACGGCGACGATCCCGCCCGAGCCCGCGTCAAAGGAGAAGCTCCCGCCGCTGCTCCAGGGCTTTGGCGCCGTGCCGCCGCTGGTGACCGACATCGACCTGTCGATGGATGATCGTCTCCTATATGTCTCGTGCTGGGGCACGGGTGAAATGCGCCAGTACGATGTGAGTGATCCGCGCAAGCCGAAGCTTGCGGGCTCGGTTCACATCGGAGGCATCGCGCGTCGCACCCCCCATCCGAACGGCAAGGCATTTGCGGCCGGCCCGCAGATGGTCGAGATTAGCCGCGACGGCAGGCGCGTGTACTGGACCAATTCGCTCTATTCCAGCTGGGATGACCAGTTCTATCCCGACGGCGTTCCGGGTGTGGAGGTCATGGCCAATGTCGGTGGCAATGGCGGCCTCGAGCTCAATAAGGACTACTTCGTGAGCTTCCCCGACGGATATCGTGCGCACCAGATCAGGCTGGAGGGCGGCGATTGTTCGACGGACTCCTTTTGCTACCCATCGGCCTAGATTGGGGGAATGCGAGCCCGGCGCTCGGCTGGCTGTGGCTCGCTCTTGTCGCGAGCGGTCTCTATCACGGGGTTAATCCGGGAATGGGCTGGCCGCTCGCCGTTTCGGCCGGGCTCATGGACAAGAACCCGCGCGCGCTCTTTCGTGCGTTGTGGGCCCTGGCGGCCGGACATCTGCTGGCAACACTTCTCGTGCTGCTGCCATTCGCGTTCCTGCTCGTGCTGGCCGAGTGGCAGCGTTCGATCCAACTCGGCGCGAGCCTTCTCGTCATCGGCTTCGGCGTCTATCGGCTAATCGAGCGGCGCCATCCGCGCACGCTGGCACGAATTCCGCCAACGCAACTGGCGCTCTGGTCATTTGCCGTTGCCATTGCTCACGGCGCCGCCTTGATGCTCGTGCCGATCTATCTCGGGCTTTGCCAGGCCTTCGAACTTGATGCGGGCCATCAGGCCGCCGGCGCGCTGATGAAGGCAAGTCTCGGGATGGCGGTACTGGTGTCTTTGGTGCACGTTGCCGCCATGATCAGCGTTGGCGGATCTCTGGCGTGGCTGGTCTACCGCTATCTGGGATTGAGGTTCGTCTCGCGAAGCTGGTTCAACCTGGATGCGATCTGGGCGACCAGTCTCATTCTGGTTGGCGTCGTCGCGCTCGTCTTCAATCTCGCGAGCTGGCACTGAAGCCTACCGCGGCAAAGCCCACTCGCCCACAATGCGGAATCTTGCCTTGTCGTCATCCTGCCTGAACAGCGCAATGCGATCGATCGCGAGCGTATCGACACCGAGCGCTGCAAACCGCGCTCGCAGCATCTCGAGAATCGGCCCGCGCCGCTCCGCATCCAGCCGGCCCGTCAGCGTCATGTGGAAGCGGAATTCTTCCATCACATAAGGGTAACCCCACCGGTCGAGATAGTCGCGCTGCCGCTCGCTCAGCTTCTCCGGCTTGCGCCGCGCGCGGTCCTCCGCCGATAAGGGTGCGCGGAAGGAATCGAAATCGCGGACGCAATCCGCGGCGAGTTCTTGAAGCGTAACGACCGGCTCGGCCGGAATCACCGCAATGAAGCCGCTGATGGAATCCACGACCGGCCGGATCCTCGGGATCGTCCGCGCCTTGCGGGCGAATGCCGCGCAGGCGGCCGTCAGTTCGGCTTCGGTCCTGTCGGGGGGCAGCGCCATCGGTGCCTTCAGCGTGCCGTGAAAGCCGTATTTGCGCGGATCGGCGGTGACGTCGTGCCAGTCCGGCGCGACATGCAACGCGTCATCGGGAAAGGACAACTCGCCGCCGGTATGGGCGTCGTAGCCCAGCAGCTCGGCGCCGAAGCGGGAGAGGGCGCTGTCGGCGCCGGCGTCGAAATAGATCGCGTAGCGGGGAAAACCTGTCATTGCCCGAGCATAACCGATCTATGCCGCGACGACAGTCTCGCGCGGCATCGCCGCCGCGCTGAGCAGCCGCGTCGCATCGGTGAGATGCACGAGCTTGCCGCCGGCGATCACGGCGATGAGCTGCGGCCGCAGCGGCACCGTGTCGTCGACCAGCAGAATGTCGGCACGGCGCCCCGTAGCCAGCATGCCGCGATCGGTGAGGCCGGTCGCGCGCGCAGGGGCCGCGGAGACCAGATCCCAGGCCTTCGTCAGCGGCAACACGCCGTCGGCGGCGAGCCGGAACGCGGCGAGCAATGGCGCGGGATAGTAGTAGTCCGACGCCAGCACCGAGCAGAGGCCCTTGGCGATCATGTCGGATGCCCTGGTCCAGCCGGTGTGGCTGCCGCCGCGCACCACGTTCGGCGCGCCGTAGACGATGGCATCGCCGGCGGCCGCGGCGGCGCGTGCCGTTTCCTCGGTGACCGGAAATTCGGCGATGGTCGCGCCCATGGCGCGATACGCCTGGCGCATGGCCGGCGTCGCGTCGTCATGCGAGAGCATGCGCACCCGGGCTGCGCGGGCCGTGGCAGCCAGCCGCGCAACCGAAGCCGGCACGTCACCGGCGCGCGAAAGCACGTGCTCCACCAGCCGGTCAAACGCCTCGCTCGACAATCCGGTGCGCTCCACCATGCGATTGCGCTTGCGCGGCTTGGCCATGTCGCCGACCGTGCCATCCATGTGGTCGTTGAAGGCGAACAGGTCGACGCGGCCCTCAGTGAGCCATTGGCTCATCTCCTGCTCGACATCGAGATTGTAGGTCTCGTGCCGCAGATGGAAGCGAGTGTCGGCAGCAAAATGCGGACGCTGGGGCTCGATCGCCTCCATCAGGCTTCGCGCATTGTCGGCGCAGCGTAGCCCCGGCTCCCAGGAACAGGTCGTCGCGTGGAATACCGTGGTGATGCCGTTGCTGATCGCCTGGCGATCACTGTCGGCGAGCGCGACGTCGATCGGGAAGTCGACGCCGGCGCGCGGCATCATCTGCCGCTCGAAGGCATCGCCGTGCAGATCGACGATGCCGGGCAGCACCAGCAGGTCGCGCGCATCAATCGCTAGCCGCGCACGGCCGCGAGCCGCGCCAACCTGCGCAATGTCCGTTCCCGACACGAGAAGCGAGGTTTCGACGAACTCGGTGCCGATCTTGGCCCGGCCGCCCTCGAGGAAAATATCTGTCACGCGACCGCGCTTCGTTTGTCTGAAGGGGAATTCTCCCGTGCTTCGTATGTCGAGAGGAAATCTTCAATCCCGAGCTTGCGGAAATCGGGCAGGGCCTCACGCAATTTGTCGTGATCCCAATCCCACCAGGCGAGTCTGGCGAGCCGCCCCGCGACGTCCTCCGAGAACCGGCGCCGCACGATGCGCGCCGGATTGCCGGCGACGATGCTGTAGGCCGGCACGTCCTTGGTGACGATGGCGCCGGCCGCGATCACCGCGCCGGTGCCGATGTTGCGGCCCGGCAGCACGATCGCGCCATGACCGATCCAGACGTCGTGGCCGATATGGACGTGATGCTGGCGCCGCCAGTCGAAGAATTCGGAATCATCGCTCTCGCCTTCGAAATAGGCGCTCGAACGATAGATGAAATGCGCCTGCGTGGCGCGGTGCATCGGATGATTGCCGGGATTGATGCGCGTCATCGCCGCGATCGAGCAGAACTTTCCGATGGTGGTGTAGGTGATCTGGGCGTCGTTCACGACATAGGAGTAATCGCCCATCGAGACTTCATGCAGAATGGTGCGCGCGCCGACCTCGGTATAGGCGCCGAGTCTGGTCTCGTGCAGCTTCGCTGTGGAATCGATGGTCGGTTGGACCGATAGCGATTTGGCTGCCATGGTGGATCCGGACTGCAGGAGGCGGGACGTTCCTCTTCGAGTGGCTTGGTGACAATGTCATGACGCGCTGATGACAGGGGATGAAGCTGTGTAGCATCGCCGCACCGCAGCGTCGGTGTCACACAAGTGTCAAGCACCGGCGTTAGCGGTGGCAGCCAGCTACTCTGGAGCCCTGCATGCTGGTGGTGGAAGGTCTGACGTGTCGCTTCGGCGTCAAAGCCGCCGTGGACGACGCTTCATTTCAAATTTCTCCGGGCGGCTTCGTCGGTGTGATCGGACGCTCCGGCGCCGGCAAGTCGACGCTGCTGCGGACCATCAACCGCCTCGTGACGCCGACACAGGGCCGCATCCTGTTCGACGGCGTCGACGTGACAGCGCTGCGCGGCAAGGAGCTGCGGCAGTGGCGCGCCCGGTCGGCGATGATCTTCCAGCAGTTCAACCTGGTCGGCCGGCTCGACGTCCTGACCAATGTCCTGATGGGACGTCTGGCAACGATGCCGGCCTGGCGCTCGCTCACGCAGACCTGGCCGGAGCAGGACAAGGCGCTGGCGATGTCGGCGCTCGAACAGTTCGATATCGCCTCGCTCGCGGCCCAGCGCGCCGACCAGCTCTCGGGCGGCCAGCAGCAGCGCGTGGCGATCGCCCGCGCGCTGGTGCAGCAGCCCGACATCATCCTGGCCGACGAGCCGATCGCCTCGCTCGATCCGCGCAACACCAAGATCGTGATGGATGCGCTTTTGCGCATCAACAAGCACTTCGGCATCACCGTGCTCTGCAATCTGCATTCGCTCGATCTGGCGCGCAGCTATTGCGATCGCCTGATCGGCATGGCGCAGGGCCGCGTGGTGTTCGACGGCGCGCCCGCCGCGCTGACCGAGCATGTCGCGCGCGAACTTTACGACCTCGAAGCCGCCGACGTCATGGGCGGGGCGCCCGTGCCGGCGCCCGAGGACATTCCCGCGCTTGGAACGGCAGCCGCTGCCTGAGCTGCGCACACCAGTACTTACCCGTTTTGCGTCAACCGACTCCAACCGATGAAGAGAGTTTCATGATCACTCGCAGACTCATTCTTGCCGGCGCCGCTGCGCTGGTCCTCACGACTTCAGCCTCCGCCGACGACTGGAAAGCCAAATATCCCGAGCTGACTTTCGCCGTCGTGCCGGCTGAAAATGCTTCCGGCGTTACCGAGCGCTGGGCGCCATTCGTGAACTATCTGTCCAAGCAGCTCGGCGTGAAGGTCACGCTACGCATCGCCAACGACTACGCCGCTGTCATCGAAGGCCAGCGTGCCGGCAACATCCACATCGCGAGCTACGGCTCTGCCTCGTTTGCGCGCGCCCGCCTGACCGGCGTCAAGACCGACGCCTTCGCCAACGACATCAACGCCGACGGCTCGACCGGCTACTACTCGGTGTTCTTCGTCAAGGCCAGCAGCGCCTACAAGAGCGTGGATCAGCTCAAGGGCAAGAACCTCGGCCTGGTCGATCCGAACTCGACCTCCGGCAACAACGTGCCGCGCTTCGAGCTCGACAAGATGGGCATCGCGGATGCCGACAGCTATTTCGGCAAGGTCGTCTTCACCGGCAGCCACGAGAACGCGATCCTGGCGCTGGCGCAGGGCACGGTCGACGTTGCCACCAACCAGTGGACCAGCGACGACGATTCCACGCTGGCGCAGATGCTGACCAAGGGCATGCTGAAGAATGCCGACGGCTCTGCGATGAAGAAGGACGACTTCCGCATCATCCACAAGTCGGCGCCGATAATCAACGGCCCCTATGCCTACAACTCCGACCTGCCGGAAGAGGCCAAGGTGGCAATCGCCAAGGCGTTCTTCGACGCGCCGGCCAAGGACAAGGCCGCATTCGACCGCCTCTCCGACGGCCAGAAGAAGGGTTTTCATCCCGCCACCACCAAGGATTGGGATGGCACGATCGAACTGATCAAGTTCGTCGATGCGCTCCGTAAGAAGAAGGCGTCCTGAGTTTCGGGACGATAGCACTGGAGCCGGGTCGATGGACCCGGCTCTTTCTCTTTCGACGAGCACCTTTTCAATCCATGACGATCGCCGTTTCGATCCTCCCAGAGCAGCAGCTGACGACGCTCAATGCCGCCTACAGTCGGGCGGTCGCGCGCAGGCGCTGGCGTCTGTTACTTGGAGTGGCGCTGTTCGCCGCCGCCCTGGTTCTCGCCGCGGTCGGCGCAGAAGTGAACCTGCGCACCCTCTTCACCTATTTCGGCAACTTCCTCAGCTATTTCGACCGCATCTTCACGCTCGACAGCGGTCAGCGCGTCTGGACCGATGTCGGCGAATGGCTGTGGGGCTGGCGCAAATGGCTGAAGATGCTGGGCGAGACCCTGCTCATCAGCTATGTCGGCACACTGATCGGCGCGACCTTGGCCTTTGCCCTCAACTTCTTCGCGGCGGAGAATACCTTGCCCGCACCCTGGCTGCGTTTCGTGGTGCGGCGCCTGCTTGAATTCGCCCGCACCGTCCCCGGCATCGTCTTCGCGCTGATCTTCGTGATCGCCTTCGGCCTCGGCCCGATGGCGGGCGTGCTTGCAATCGCGATCCACTCCACCGGCGCGCTTGGAAAGCTGTTCTCGGAGATTGTCGAGAATGCCGACATGAAGCCGGTCGAAGGTATCCGCTCGACCGGCGCGAGCTGGCTCGCTTGCATGCGCTTCGCCGTCCTGCCGCAGGTCACGGCCGGCTATGCCAGCTACGCGCTGCTGCGCTTCGAGATCAACGTCCGCGAAGCCTCCGTGATGGGTTTTGTCGGTGCCGGCGGTATCGGCCAGGAACTCGTCGTCGCCATCCGCAAGTTCTATTATTCGGACGTCAGCGCGATCCTGCTCACCATCATCGTCACGGTTTTCATCATCGACATCGCCACCGGTTGGCTGCGCGGTCGCCTGTTCGGCAAGGAGGCGCGGACGTGACCAAGCCGCAGCGAGTCGACACCGCGCAGCTTCGCGCGCGCTATCCCGATGTGTTCGACCGGCCGGCCTCGGCGCGGCTCGCGACGCCTGCGATGATCGTCGCAGCACTCGCGATCCTGGTGTATGGCTTCGTCGATCTCGATTTCTCGCCGTCGCGCTTCTTTTCAGGCCTCAGCCAGCTCGGCTGGATCAGCCTGATGATGATTCCGCCGGATCCCGGCTCCTCGCTGCCGATCTATCTGAAGGCGCTGGGCGAGACGCTGTCGATCGCGCTGCTGGGCACGACGCTGGCGGCATTGTTCGCGCTTCCGGTCAGCCTGCTCGCCGCGCGCAACGTGGTGCGGTCAAAGATCCTGCGTTTCCCCGTCCGCCGCTTTCTCGATTCGATCCGCGGCGTCGACACGCTGATCTGGGCGCTGGTGTGGATCAATGTGGTCGGGCTCGGCCCGTTCGCCGGCGTGCTCGCAATCGCGGTGTCGGATTTCGGCTCGTTCGGCAAACTGTTCTCGGAGGCGATCGAGGGCGCCGACCAGAAACAGGTCGAGGGCATCCGCGCCTCCGGCGGCAGCGCGCTGCACGAGATCCGTTTCGGCCTGCTGCCGCAGGTTCTGCCCGTGATCGCAGGCCAGGTGCTCTATTTCATCGAATCCAACACGCGCTCGGCCACCATCATCGGCATCGTCGGCGCCGGCGGCATCGGCCTCCAACTCGCCGAGCAGATCCGCGTGCTGGAATGGCAGAGGGTGTCGTTCCTGATCCTGATGATCCTGGTCGCAGTCGCCGCGATCGATTTCATCTCGGGCAAGCTGCGCTTTGCCATCATCGGGCGAAGAGCGGTGGCGTAGATTCTTCGCCGACCACAGTCCTTCTTCCCTCCTCCCCTTGTGGGAGAAGGTGGCGCGAAGCGCCGGATGAGGGGTTGTCTCTTCGAATTCAAATGAGAATTGCGCTCGCGGAGAGAGACCCCTCACCCGGATCGCATCTTACGATGCGATCCGACCTCTCCCACAAGGGGAGAGGTGGACCGCCCGCGTGGCAGCCAGCTCACCCGTTCTCCACCAGAAACTCGACCCGCTCTGCCGCAAAGCGGGAATGCTTGGTCACCAGCGGCTTGCCTTCGAGATCGTGGTCGGTCGCGTCAACCACCAGGATCGGCCGTCCTAGCGGGAGATCGAGGCGCGTGGCGTCGGTTGCGTCGACGATGCCGGCGGTGATCCGGGTCGCGCCGCGGCGGTAGTCGCGGACACCGTAATGCGCGAGCAGTTTTGTCATCGAACGAGTCGCTGCGAACACAGCTCCTGCGCCGGGAAACAATTCCGCCGACAGCCATGTGGTGGAGACGCAGATCGGCGTGCGGTCGGCGAGGCGTATCGCCTCGATCCGGACCAGCGGCGCACCGGTCTTCAAGCCGAGTTCTCGCGCAACCTCGCGGGTCGCGACGTCTTCGGAGGCCTCGATCAGCTGGCCGCGCGGCTCGCGGCCGCCGGCGCCGACGATCTCGGAGAAGCGCGTGCGCGAGCGTAGCGGATAGGCGAGGCGCTGCGCCTCGACATAAGTTCCGCTGCCGCGCTCGGCGCGCACCAGGCCGCGCTCGGCAAGCGCAGCCAGCGCGCGCCGCACGGTGTGGCGGTTCACGCGATAGGTTTCGGCGATCTCTACCTCGCCCGGCAGCTTTTCACCGGCGGCAAAGCGGCCGTCGGCGATGCCGCGCTCGATGCCGTCGGCGACCAGACGCCACAACGCGACGCCGGAAGAAGAGGTGTCCTGCATGCTCATATCGCTGGTCAGCCTAGCCCAGAAATCACAGCTTTGTCACGAAACAGTCATGGCGCTTCCGTATGAAGTTGTCTATTATCATAGACAACTTAAATGCGGCAAGGTCGATGGACGCGGTGACCCAGCACAACAATCATCAAGCCCAGCGCAAGGCCGTCATGGCCGTGCTGGCGCACGCGGAGGCGGGCGAGATCGCCGCTCGCCTCCGCACTCTCGCGCTACCGGGCCATCAGGATCTGCGCGAGCCCGAAAACGGCCTGGTGATGCTACGCGGCCGGGTCGGCGGCGACGGCGCCCCGTTCAACCTGGGTGAGGCGACGGTGTCGCGCGCCGCGGTGCGGCTTGCGAGCGGCGAGGTCGGCTTCGGCTACACGCTCGGGCGGAATAGTGAGAAGGCGCGGCTGATCGCGCTGTGCGATGCGCTGGTGCAGTCGCGGGATTTTTGCGCGTCGGTCGAGCGGGATGTTATCGCGCCGTTGCGCGAGCAGCTTATGATTCGGCGCAAGCAGGCGGCGGCTGAGACCGCCGCGACGAAGGTTGATTTCTACACCATGGTGCGCGGTGAGGGTTGAGGCCATGACCACGATTGCGGAATTGCCGCCGGGTTTCGTCGACAAGGTGCTATCGGCGCAATCGACTTTTCGCTCGGTCATGGACGCGATGGCGCGGCCGGGCTCGGTCCAGCGCATCGTGCCGATGGCAGGGGCGCCCGCTGCGATGATGCGCGGCACGGCTGCGATCGCGCTCACGCTGTTCGATCACGATACGCCGATCTGGCTCGACGCGCGGATGATGGAAAGCTCCGACGTGGTGAAATGGCTGAAGTTCCACACCGGCACGCCGGTCGTGCAGGACTGCTCGATCGCGAGCTTTGCGCTGATCAGCGACGGCGCCACGCTTCCGGCGCTCGAACGCTTCGCGCTCGGCAGCAATGAATATCCGGACCGTTCGACCACATTGATCGTCCAGGTCGATAGCCTGGCTGCCGGACGCGGCTTCGAGTTGCGTGGCCCGGGCATCAATGGCGTCGCGACGCTTCAGGCGGCGATCCGGCCGGCCGATCTGTTCGAGCGGCTGCGTGTCAACGAGGCGCTGTTTCCGCGCGGCATCGACGTGGTGCTGGTGGCCGATGACGCGGTGGTTGCGATTCCGCGCACCGCGCGTGTCGCGAACAAGGAAAGCTAATCACATGTATGTCGCAGTCAAAGGCGGCGAACGCGCCATCGAGCACGCCCATCGCCTGCTGGCAAATGCGCGGCGCGGCGACCAAAACGTTCCGGAGGTCACGCTCGACCAGATCTCGGAGCAGCTCGGCCTCGCCGTAGACCGCGTCATGAGCGAGGGTTCGCTCTACGATCGCGAGCTTGCAGCGCTCGCGATCAAGCAGGCTCGCGGCGATCTGATCGAGGCGATCTTCCTGGTCCGCGCCTTCCGCGCCACGCTGCCGCGCTTCGGCGCGAGCGAGCCGGTCGATACCGGCGCGATGCGGGTGCAGCGGCGGGTATCGTCGACCTTCAAGGACATTCCCGGCGGCCAGATCCTCGGGCCGACCTTCGACTACACGCATCGCCTGCTCGATCCGGCGCTCGCTGAGGGGTTCGTGCCCGAAGTGCCGGCGACGGCCGAAGCCGCAACGGCACCGACGCCGCGCGTGACGGATATTCTGGGCCGAGACGGACTGATCGAGCCCTCGCCGCAGGCAGAGGACGGCGCCAGCGTCGGCGATCTCACCCGCGAGCCGCTGAACTTCCCAGCGGACCGCGACCTGCGCCTGCAAAATCTGGCGCGCGGCGACGAAGGATTCTTGCTGGCGATGGGTTATTCCACCCAGCGCGGCTACGGCCGCAACCATCCCTTCGCCGGCGAAATCCGCTTCGGCGAGGTCGAGGTCGAATTCTTCGCCGAGGACGCCGGCTTCGCCGTGCCGCTCGGCTCCATCGAGCTCACGGAATGCCAGATGGTCAACCAGTTCAAGGGATCGGCGACGGAAGCGCCTTGCTTCACCCGCGGCTATGGCCTCGCCTTCGGCCAGAGCGAGCGCAAGACCATGTCGATGGCGCTGGTCGACCGCGCGCTGCGCGCCCGCGAACTCGGCGAGGAGGCCACAGCGCCCGCGCAGGACGAGGAGTTCGTGATGTCGCATTCCGACAACGTCCAAGCGACCGGCTTCGTCGAGCATCTGAAGCTGCCGCATTACGTCGACTTCCAGTCCGAGCTCGGCCTGTTGCGCAAGCTGCGCCAGGAATTTGCTGAAGCGTTTGCCGAGGCCAACGCGCTGATGCCATGAAGGAGGCCGCGGAATGAACGCGCCCGCCTACAATTTCGCCTATCTCGACGAGCAAACGAAACGAATGATCCGTCGCGCCATCCTGAAGGCGATCTCGATTCCGGGCTATCAGGTGCCGTTCGCCAGCCGCGAGATGCCGATGCCATATGGCTGGGGCACCGGTGGCGTGCAGGTGACCGCCGCGATCCTTGGGCCCAAGGACGTGCTGAAGGTGATCGACCAGGGTTCCGACGACACCACCAACGCGATCTCGATCCGCAAATTCTTCGCCAAGACCGCCGGCGTTGCGACGACGACGGCGACGGAGGATGCAACGGTGATCCAGACCCGTCACCGCATCCCCGAGACGGCGCTGCATGAGAACCAGGTGCTGGTCTATCAGGTGCCGATCCCGGAGCCGCTGCGCTTCCTCGAGCCGCGCGAGACCGAGACGCGGCGGATGCATGCGCTCGCCGAATACGGCCTGATGCATGTCAAGCTCTACGAGGATATCGCCCGCTTCGGCCACATCGCGACCGCCTATGCCTATCCGGTCAAGGTCAATGCGCGCTACGTGATGGACCCGTCGCCGACGCCGAAATTCGACAATCCCAAGATGGACAATTGCCCGGCGCTGCAACTGTTCGGCGCCGGCCGCGAGAAGCGCATCTATGCGATCCCGCCCTATACGCAAGTGGTGTCGCTCGATTTCGAAGACCATCCGTTCGAGCCGTATCGTTTCAACGCGCCTTGCGCCCTTTGCGGCACTGAGAATTCCTATCTCGACGAGATCGTGACCGACGACAAGGGCGGACGGATGTTCGTGTGCTCGGACACCGATTATTGCGAGGGCCGCCAGGCCGCCGGCCATCACGGCAGCCTCAGCGCCGCGCCGTACAAGGAGAGCGCGCAGGAGGGATCAAATGGCTGATCTCGATATGCTTGAAAACGACCAGCCGCTGCTGGTCGCAAAATCCCTCAGCAAGTCCTATGGACGCATCGCCGCGTGCCGCGACGTGTCGTTCGCGCTCTATCCCGGCGAGGTGCTGGCGATCGTCGGCGAATCCGGTTCGGGCAAGTCGACGCTGCTCCAGTTGCTGTCGGGCCAGCTCGCGGCCAGCGGCGGGCAGGTGTCCTACCGGATGCGCGACGGCGTCACCCGCGATCTTGCCACGCTCGGCGAGGCTGAGCGACGCTTCCTGTTCCGCACCGATTGGGGTTTTGTGCACCAGGATCCCGCGCAAGGCCTGCGCATGGCGGTCTCGGCCGGCGCCAATGTTGGCGAGCGGCTGATGGCCGTGGGCTGGAACCACTATGGCCGCATCCGCGACACCGCGTCGGACTGGCTCACGCGCGTCGAGATCGACGTCGCGCGCATCGACGATGCGCCGCGCACCTATTCCGGCGGCATGCGTCAGCGCCTCCAGATCGCGCGCAACCTCGTCACCGAGCCGCGGCTGGTGTTCATGGACGAGCCGACCGGCGGTCTCGATGTGTCCGTGCAGGCCCGCCTGCTCGACCTCTTGCGCAGCCTCGTCGCCGAATTGCATCTCGCCGTCATCATCGTCACCCATGATCTCGCGGTGGCGCGGCTGTTGTCGCATCGCGTGATGGTGATGAAGGGCGGCCGGGTCATCGAGACCGGCCTCACCGACCAGGTGCTCGACGATCCCCGCGAGCCCTATACGCAACTCCTCGTTTCCTCGATTCTACCGCCATGAGCCTTCCAACGCGAGCCCTCCGATGACTGCCATGATCGACGTCGCCGACGCCCAGAAGACCTTTACGATGCACCTGCAAGGCGGCATCGAATTGCCGGTGGTGCGCGGCGTGACCTTTCACGTCGACCCCGGCGAGTGCGTCGTACTGTCGGGTCCGTCCGGCGCCGGCAAATCGTCGATCCTGAAGATGATCTTCGGCAATTATCGCTGCGACTCCGGCCGCATCGGCATCCGCCATCGCGGCGCGCTGATCGATCTTGCCACCGCGGAGCCGCGGCAGGTGCTCAACGTCCGCCGTTCGACCATCGGCTATGTCAGCCAGTTCCTGCGCGCGGTGCCGCGGGTTCCGACCATCGACGTCGTCGCCGAGCCGTTGATCGCCGGCGGCATGAGCCGGACCGACGCGCAGGCGCGCGCGGGCAGCCTGCTGCATCGCCTCAACATTCCCGAGCGGCTGTGGCAGCTTCCACCCGCGACCTTTTCCGGCGGCGAGCAGCAGCGCGTCAACATCGCACGCGGTTTCATCTCGGACCTGCCGATCCTGATTCTCGATGAGCCGACTGCCTCGCTTGACGCAGCCAAC
This sequence comes from Bradyrhizobium sp. 142, assembly GCF_023074015.1. Lineage (NCBI taxonomy): Bacteria > Pseudomonadati > Pseudomonadota > Alphaproteobacteria > Hyphomicrobiales > Nitrobacteraceae > Bradyrhizobium > Bradyrhizobium sp. 142. Next base: position 7,814 of record NZ_JADPKQ010000367.1, on the reverse strand, counting down.
CGCGCCGTCGTGGTCGAGCTGATCGCCGAGAAGAAGCGCCAGGGCGTTGCCATGGTCGCGATCGTCCACGACGACGAGATACGCCATCTGATTGCCGACCGCGTCGTCGACGTCACCAGCTTTGCCGCCGCGGCCTGAAGGAAAATGAAGGACATGAACGCCAAGCCGAAGGAAACCGTGATCGCCAACGCCAGGATCGTGCTGGCCGACCGGGTGATCGAGCAGGGCTGGCTCGCTCTAGTGGCTGGACGCATTGCCGAGATCGGCGAGGGCAGGGCGCCTGCGGGCGCCGACGACGCCGGCGGCGATCTGATCATGCCGGGCCTGATCGAGCTGCACACCGATCATCTCGAAGCCCACTACGTGCCGCGGCCAAAAGTATTCTGGAATCCGGTCGCCGCCGTCGTGTCGTATGACGGCCAGCTCGCGACCTCGGGCATCACCACCGTATTCGATTCGCTCCGGGTCTGGCGCGAGGACGGCGCGGAGGAAGTCGACGGCCGCGCCGGCACCCTGGCCGCCGCGATCGCGACCGCGCGCGATGCCGATCTCCTGCGCGCCGATCACTTTTTGCACCTGCGCTGCGAGATCCCGATGCCGAGCGTGGTCGAGGAAGCCAGGGAGCTGGTCGGCCGTCCCGACGTGCGGCTGATGTCGCTGATGGACCACACGCCCGGCCAGCGCCAGTTCCGCGACGAGGCCAAGCTGCGCGATTATTACCGCGGCAAGGGCGGCGGCAAGACCGACGCCGAGCTCGACGAGCTATTCGCACGGCGCTTCGAATATCAGAAAGCCTATGCCGCGACCAACATGCGCGAGATCGTGGCGCTGGCGCAGGTGTACAAGATTCCGCTCGCCAGCCATGACGACACCACCGATGAAAACGTCGCGGACGCCGTGCGCGATGGCGTAGCGGTAGCGGAGTTTCCAACTACGATCGAGGCTGCGCGCGGCCTGCATCAGGCCGGCATCGACATCCTGATGGGCGCGCCGAATGTCGTGCGCGGCGGCTCGCATTCCGGCAACATCGCCGCGGTTGATCTCGCCCGCGAAGGCCTGCTCGATATCCTGTCGTCGGACTACATCCCGTCGAGCCTTTTGATGGGAGCGCTGCATCTGCCGGAGCACGTGCCCGCGATTGATCTGGCGGCGGCCATTCGCACCGTGACCAAGGCGCCGGCCGACGCGGTGGGCCTCTCCGACCGCGGCGAGATCGCGGTCGGCAAGCGCGCCGACGTGATCCGCGTGCACATCGCGGGCAGCGTTCCCGTCGTCCGCAGCGTCTGGCGCGAAGGAGGCCGCGTCGCATGAGCGCGACCGTGGTCATGGTGCCGGAACAGGCGGGGACAATCGGACCCGGGCGGCTCGTGCTCGTGGTCGGTCCCAGCGGCGCCGGCAAAGACACCTTGCTGCGGCTCGCGCAGACAGCCTGCATCGATGATTACGACATCGTCTTCCCGCGCCGCGTCGTCACGCGCGAGTCCTCTGCGGCCGAGGACAATATTGCGGTCAGCGCCGACGAATTCCGGTGCGCACTCGATCACGGCGGCTTCGCCGTGCATTGGCAGGCACATGGGCATTCCTATGCCTTGCCGCGGGACATCAACGACGACATCCGTGCGGGCCGGACGGTAGTCGCCAATGTCTCGCGTACCGTGATCGCCATGCTGCGCGGAACTTATGCCAACGTCGTCGTGGTTGCGATCACCGCGCCGCCGGACGTGCTGGCGCAGCGGCTTGCGGCGCGGGCGCGGCTCAGCGATGGCAATATCACAGAACGTCTCGCGCGCAGCGTCGATGACGCATCGGCGGGCGCCGATGTCGCCATCCTCAATGCCGGCAGCGCGGACTATCACAGCCGTCAGCTCGTGCGCGTGATCAGGAACGAAGGCTGGCACGAGTAGTCAGTGTAACCAGGAGAACGGAATGTCGGTGATTGAGACGGTCGAACAGTTAGAGGCCATCTACGGCGCCACCAATGACGCCTCGATCATGAAAGTCGCCGACCACGTCACCGCGCTCTATCGCATCTTCATCGAGAAGGCGCCCTTTGCTGCGCTCGCGACTATCGGGCCGGAGGGCATCGACTGCTCTCCGCGTGGCGATCTGCCCGGCTTCGTTCGTATTCACGACCCGAAGACGCTGATGCTGCCCGATCGGCGCGGCAACAACCGGGTCGACTCCTTGCGCAACATCGTGCGCGATCCGCGTGTATCCCTGATGTTCCTGATCCCCGGCTCCGGCAACGCGGTCCGCGCCAACGGCCGCGCCCATCTCTCAATCGATCCCGATCTGTTGGCTTCCTTCAAGGTCGAGGGCAAGGCACCGCGCAGCGTCATGGTAATGACCGTGGATGAAATCTACTTCCAGTGCGCCCGCGCCATCGTCCGCTCCGACCTCTGGAATCCCGACAGGCACGTCGACCCGAAGACGCTGCCGACACCGGGGCAGATCCTCGCCGAGATGAGCCAGAACAAGGTCGGCGGCGAGGACTACGACCGGATCTGGCCCACGCGCGCTGCAGCGACGATGTGGTAGCTTTTGTCCAGCGGATGGATGGGTAACCCCCTCTCCCCTTGTGGGAGAGGGTGGCTCGCCGCGATAGCGGCGAGACGGGTAAGGGGTATCTCTCCGCGAGCTGATCTTGCAGTTGGTGTGCGCGCGGAGAGATACCCCTCATCCGGCGCCATAGCCGAAGCTTCGCTTCGGCGTTCTTAAGAACGGCGGCCAAAGGCCGCCTATGCCACCTTCTCCCACAAGGGGAGAAGGGAAGACGCAATCATCACTTCAGTTGAACGCCATGCCGCCGCTCAGCGCGATGGTCTGTCCGGTCATGTAGGCGTTGTCGACCAGCAGCATCACGGCCTTTGCTACTTCCTCCGCCGCGCCGAAGCGGCCGAGCGGGATGCGGCTGACGAGTTGCGGCTGCGCGCTCATCATGTCGGTCTCGATCAGCGATGGCGCTACCGCGTTGACGGTGATGCCTTCCTTCACCAGCCGCGCTGCATAGCCGCGCGTCAGGCCCTCCATTCCGGCCTTGGACGCGTTGTAGTGCGGGCCGATCGAACCGGCGCCGCGCGCGGCACCGGAGGAGACGTTGACGATGCGTCCCCACTTCCGCGCGCGCATGGTCGGCAGCACCGCCTGCGTGCACAGGAAGGCGGATTTCAGATTGACCAGGATGGTGCGGTCGAAATCGTCTTCGGTGAGGTCGTCGATGCCGCGCGTGATGGCGATGCCGGCATTGTTGACGAGAATGTCGATCGGCCCGAGTCCGGTCGTGACGCGATCGACCATCGCGGCCACCGCCTCGCGCTGCGACACGTCGGCAGCCACGGCGATCGCGCGCCCGCCGCGCTTGCCGATCTCGTTCGCGAGCTGCTCGGCCTGTTCGATCCGCTCGCGGCAGTTGACCGCCACGGCCGCGCCTGCTTCGGCCAGCGCGCGGCAGACCGCGGCGCCGATTCCGCGCGAGCCGCCGGTGACGAGCGCCGTGCGGCCCTTCAGATCATCCGCCACGTCTGGACCTCCTTTGCATCTGTTCCATGTTGACCGGACGATACCATGACCGGCCGCGCGCTGGCGTTGAACTCATCGCGAGATGAATTCGTTTGCCCGCGCTCGCACCCGGAGAAATGCCGATGCGAGCCACTGGCGATTATGGATAGACATTTCATTGACCGCTCAGGCCAAACGCTCGATATTCAGGGCATCGAAACTGCTCCTTGAATCGAAGCCGCAAGATGAGAACCGTTGACCAGCGTCGTCCTGATGACATGCGTCAGTGCATGACGCGGCGCTGTTTCTCGGCGGCCACCGGCGCCTGTTGTTGTTGACCGCGCCGTAGCAGCGATCTCACACCGCAACATTCAGACAAGAACGCCGAAATCCGGCGAATGAGCAGTCATGTCCCAATCCCAATCGAATGCCTACATCATCGAAATCCACGACCGCGCCGCCGGCATCGTCACCCGCGATGAGCGGGGCTTCCGCTTCTTCTCCTCCGAGCGCCTGTTCGACAGTCTCGAAGGACGGCAGTTCCGCTCGGCGCGCGAGGCCGAGCGCGCCGCTCGCGCCGTGTTGTCCCAGCGCAGCCGTCGCGCGAACTGAAGTCGCTTGGCAGTCGCGGGGCCGATTTCGGCGAGCGATGCGCATCATGAGCAGCGCAAGCCGCGGCCCCGCGTTCGGTCAACTCCGGCGGCGCGCCCTGGTGCTTGCCGCCTTCTTTGCGGCGGCGGAGCGGACCTTGGCGCCCTTGGTGCGGCTTGCCTTGCGGGCGGCGGCCGAGCGGGACGCCGCGCTGCGCTGGCTTGCGGCACGCTTGGTCTGTTTCGACAGCGCGCTACGCGATGCGGTCGAACGCGGCTCCTTCTTCAGCACTCCTTCCACAGCGCGCGAGACACGCGGCCGGCGCTTCGGAGTCCGTTTGCCTTGCCCCACCTCGTAGGCATATTTGGCGCTGCGGCGCGTCGCCTTCTTGGTTCGCCCCTTGCGCGGCGGCGGCAGATCGACGCCGGCGCGGCGCGCCTCCGACAGACCGATGGCGATGGCCTGCCGCGTCGAGCGCGCACCGTGCTTGCCCTTGCGAATTTTGTCGATCTCGTCCTTGACGAATTCGCCGGCCTGCGTGCTCGACGATTTACCGGCACGCTTGTCCTGTTTCGCTTTGCGAATGACTTCTTGTCTTGGCATGGTCCAGTTCCCTCTGAAATTCACAGGGATGTCTGACCGCAACGCGCAAGATGGACGATTGATCCCTTCAGTTCCTCAGCGCAGCCAGCAGTTCATCGGGGCGCTCGGCCATGACCATGTGGCCGGCGCCCGGCAGCACGACCGTCTTCGCGTGCGGGATCGCGGCGGCCAGCGCCTTGCCGGCCTTCGCCGGCGTCATCATGTCCCGCTCGCCGAGAATGAGGGTCGTGGGCACCTTCACGGTCGCGGCAGCGGCAAGCGCATTCGCATAGGAATTGCAGGCGGAGAGATCCTTGAATAGCACGCCCGGCTCGCAAGTCTTGAGCACCGCCTGCGCCCCGCCATGCATCCACAGGCCAGGCGCGAGGCTGCCGCCGAGCTCGGCGCCAAAGCCGAGACCCCAGATCGAAACCATGTCGATCGCGTCCTGATCGTTGGCTTCGGCTGCCTTCAACAGATCCGGGCCGACCGTCATGGTCGTGGCAGTGCCGATCAGGCTCAGCGCGGACACCTTGTCGGGATGCCGCGCCGCGGTTTCCAGCGAGATCAGCGATCCCATGGAGTGGCCGATCAGATGCGCCTTCGCCGCGCCGGCTGCGTCGAGCAGCGCCGCGGTCCAGTCCGCCATCTCGGCGATGCTGCCGAGCGAAGGCCCGGCCGTGCGGCCGTGGCCTGGCAGGTCCGGCGCCAGCACGGCAAAACCGTGATGGGCGAACCAGCGCGTGTGCAGTGCCCAGGTCGAACGATCGAAACCCGCACCGTGGACGAAGACAATTGCGGGCAGGGATGCGTCGAACTCGCGGCCGCCGGTTGCGGCAAACACCTCGGCGCCGTTGACGGAGAGCTTCATGGCTTCAGACCTTTTGCGAGATGCGCAGCGCTTGGTTGAGGTCGTCGATGATGTCGCTCGCCGTCTCGATACCGACCGACAGCCGCACCAGCTCCTCGCCGATGCCGGCGTCCTTGAGCTGTCCGGCGTCCATCTGCTGATGCGTGGTCGAGGCGGGGTGAATCACCAGCGTCTTGGCGTCGCCGACATTGGCGAGATGGCTGATCATGCGCAGCGCTTCGATGAACTTGCGGCCCGCGGGCCGGCCGCCCTTGATGCCGAACGAGACGATCGAGCCGGCGCCGCGCGGCAGCAACTGTTTTGCGAGCTGATAGTCGGCGTGATCTTCCAGCGAGGGATGCAGCACCCAGTCCACGGCCTTGCTAGCCTTCAGCGCCGTCAGCACCGAGTGCGTGTTCTGCATGTGGCGATCCATGCGCACCCCGAGCGTCTCGATGCCCTGGAGCAGCTGGAACGCGTTGGTCGGCGACAGGCAGGCGCCGAAATCGCGCAGGCCCTCCGTTCGCGCCCGCATGATGAAGGCTGCCGTGCCGAACTGCTCGTCGAAGACGATGCCGTGATAGCCGCCATAGGGCTCGGTCAGCACGCCGAACTTGGCGGAGGCGCGCCAGTCGAAGCGGCCGCCGTCGATGATGGCGCCGCCGATCGCGATACCGTGGCCGCCGATCCATTTGGTCGCCGAATGCATGACGATATCGGCCCCAAGCTCGATCGGCCGGCTGAGATAGGGCGTGGCAAAGGTGTTGTCGATCAATAGCGGGATCTTCGCGTCATGTGCGATCGCAGCGACCTTCGGGATGTCCAGCACCTCGAGCCCGGGATTACCGATGGTTTCGCCGATCACCAGCTTGGTGTTCGGCTTGATTGCCGCGCGGAACGCGTCGAGGTCGCGCGGCTTGACGAAAGTGGTGGTGATGCCGAAGCGCGGCAGCGTGTGCGCCAAGAGGTTGATGGTGCCGCCATAGAGCGAGCTCGACGCCACGATATGGTCGCCGGCGCTCAGCAGCGTCGCGATGGCCAGATGCAGCGCGGCCATACCGCTCGCGGTGCAGATCGCGCCGACGCCGCCCTCCAGCGCCGCGAGGCGCTCTTCGAGCACGGCCGTGGTCGGATTGGAGATGCGCGTGTAGATGTGGCCGGCGCGCTCCAGATTGAATAGTGCCGCGGCGTGATCGGAGTCCTGAAAGACATAGGACGTGGTCTGGTAGATCGGCACCGCGCGGGCGCCGGTCGCGGGATCCGGATGCTGGCCCGCATGCAGGCTCAGGGTTTCGAAAGCGGGCGGCTTGGGCGCGGGCATGCTCGGCCTCGTTGGATGGTCGGCGATGGCGGCCCTTGTGCCACAAAAAGGCGCGGCACGTCAGCCCATTGACTATTCACAGAAGGTCGTCGTGCCCAGGCTTGTCCCGGGCATCCACGTTCTTTGTGTCATGGGGAAAGGCGTGGATGGCCGGGACAGGCCCGGCCATGACGCTGTGGTAGCTTCAGTGTGATCTACGCTCAGCTCATATGCGATTGACTTATCACAGGCGGGCGAAGGGGCCGCGCAGCGCTAGCGGAGACTGCCGCCGATGGCCTCCTCAATCGATCGGGCCTCCCGCAGCAGGATTTCCGCAACCTCCTGCTCGCGTCGCGGGCCGAGGCGCGTCCGCACGGCGGACACCGTCATCGCCGCGGCCGGCTGTCCGTCCGGGGTCTTGATCCAGGTCGAGATCGATTTCGTGCCCTGCACCAGGCCAATCTCTCTCATATTGTATCCGCGCCGCCTCGCCGTGGCGATCTGGCTCAGTACCGTCGCGGCGTCGGTCCGGTAGGCTTCGAACCGCTTCTCATTGGCGGCGACGATCTTTCGCGCGTCCTGCGCCGGCATGGCGGCAAGGATTGCAACGCCTGCGCTGCTGACGCCGAGCGGGCGTCGCGCGCCAACCTCGATCGACAGCACCTGGATCGGATAGGCGCCGATCCTGCGATCGACGCACAGCGTGTCGTTGCCGGTCCGCACCGTCAGGAACAGCGTGTCGCCGATTTCGGTGGAGGCGCGCCGCAGCGAAGGGCCTGCGGCGACCAGCAGCGGCGAGGGCCGCGCGCGGGCCAGCGCCAGCTCAGGGACCTGGTTGCCGATGGCGTAGCGGCCGGTCTTATCGTGCCGTTCGACGATGCCTTCCTCGATCAGAGAGCCGGCTCCGGAAATCTGCACAGGACGTTAAGTGGAGTTTCTGCCTGACGACGGGCACGATAGGCCCGCGAATCAGGAGAGACGATGAGCAGACGA
>NZ_JADPKQ010000143.1:0-22413 GCF_023074015.1 Bradyrhizobium sp. 142 | reverse complement strand
ACGCGAGCCTCGTCGGCGAGCAAAGTCGGATCGTCAACCGAATGAAAGCAACGTTGATCCGGCTTGGCATCCGCGGCTTCAATCCCAAGCTGAAGAAGGCCGCCGAACGCCTTGACGGCTTGCGCACCCCCGAGGGCGAGCCGATCCCGCCCAACACCCTGGCTGAGCTGCGTCGCGACATGGCGCGCCGGCGGCTCGTCCGTGATCAGATCAGGCAGATCGAGGACGCTCGGCTGGAGCGTCTCAAGCAAGCGCCCAGTGATGGACCACACGCCATGGTGCGCCTGTTGGCGCGGGTGATCGGGGTTGGTGTCGAGACGGCCGACATGCTGGTGCAGGAGATCCTGTCGCGAAGCATGCGCGACCGACGGGCGATCGCGCGTTACACCGGCCTCACGGGCTCGCCCGACGAGAGCGGCAGAAAACGCCGGGAGAAAGGGCTGACCCGTTCCGGCAACGCTCGGGTTCGACGAGGCATGATCCAATTGGCGTGGCGATTTCTCTTCGATCATGCGCCGCCGCAATGGGCTCATGGCCTCGTCGGTCATGGGGATGCTCCTGTCTTGAGGGAGGTTGTCGAAACCCCTCAATCTCAAGACAGGACGCCCCGTTGCGCTATCCCATTGGCAATGCCGCCCGCCGCAGTGAGCTACCGCGCGAGCGGTTTAGTCCTCTGTGCCATAGTCGACTAGCCAAGTCGAATTGAACTTGTCCGCTCCCGATAGTAGAGCGGACATCACTTGCGTGGCTGTCAGCCCGATGTGGCCTTGCCCCCCGCCGCCGCGGCGCCCGGGGCTTGTGCGCGGGCCGTCAGCCGCCGCGCGATCGGCGTGAGAATGTACGGCGCAAGGTGAATCGGAAACTGAGTGAGCGCGAAATAGAGCCATGTGGTGGGCGGCAGCGCGCCCGCGGTCGCAGCCAGCATCAGCCCGAGATTGCGCTGTGACACCATCAGTCCGATCGCGAAGGCGCGCTCGTAGCCGACGCGGCGGAACAGCAGCGTCGTAACAATGAGCAGCGTGAAATAGACCGTGAAGGCCAGCAGCGCGACGCCGATCGTGACCACGGGATCGGCGATGAGGTCATTCGCGACGTCACCCATCACCGCGGATGCGAACACCATGAGGATGACGATGTTGAAGCCGTCGATCGGCCGCTTGTGGCGCAAAATCGCCTCCGTGCCGAACAGGCGGCGGATGATTGTTGCTGCAAGCAGCGACGCGGCGAGGATGACGAGCAGCTTCAAGCCGAGCGCGAGCGGCGAGATGCTGAGCATGCCGTCGAGAAAGAGGCTTGCGAACAGCGATGCGGTGAAGGGGACGAGTGCGGTCGAGGTGACCAGCGTGACCAGCACCAGCGTGGCATCGAGGCCCATCAACGCTGCGAGTGCTGGAGCTGCCATCATCGGCGAAGCCATGCCTTGCAGCATCAGCGCGAGGAACAGGCCGGGCCAGCGGTCGGTGAGACCGGTCGCATAAGCGATCGGTCCGACCATCAGCGGCACGCCGATCGTCGTCCACGCCGTTGCGCTCGCAACCAGCGCGGGCCGGCGCAGATGTCCGTACAGCGCGACCAGATCGACGCGCATGAAGGAGATGCAGAGCAGCAGGAAGATCGCTTCGGTGACGTAAGGGCGCAGCAGCGCACCAAGCGGCGGCACCGCCACCGCGATGAACGCGATCGCCGCCACCGCGCGCGTGCCCTGGTCGCCGAGCCAGGTCAGCCAGCGCAAGGGAACGGCGAAGAGGGTTGGAAGGATGGAAGCCATGTGGAGCGGCGACTCAGCCCAAATCCTGATCGTCGCGCGCTTCCGGTACGGTCAGGGTTTCGCAGGCGAGGAGGCCGGCGTCCTGGAAAACCTTGTAGACGGCGTCGGTGTCGGGATCGAGCGCAACCGGCATGGGGGCGACCTCGGGGCTTTCTAGTTCTGATTGGACGCGTTTTCGGAGGCGATGCCCGCCCGGGCCCCCGGAGGGGCCCTCGGACTATCCCATCTGGCCGCCGGTCTGGCCAGCCGGCGGCGGGCGGGGCAGGGATGTCGCCCTTCCCCCGCCGTATTCGCCGTGTTAACCGGTGCCCTGCGAGCGGCGGTACCCCTGTAGAATGTCCAGCAAGCCCGATTCGCTGTTGAAGCCGCGCGAGATGTTTCGAACCATTACCTTGACAGGTCTTGCGGCGCTTCTGGCCGCCACCGCGATGACGGTTGCGACGCCGGCACAGGCGCAGATCGGCACGATCTTCTCCGATCCGCCGCCGCGGCCGCCCGGCAGCATTCCGCGCGGCCAGCCGCAACCGCCGCCGCAGATCCCCGACGACGACGAAGAGGTGCCGGAGCTGCCGCCGCAGGGCCGTGTGCTGCCGTCGCGCCCGATGGCGCCGCCGCCGGGACGGCAGGGCAACGTTATGCCGGGGCCGGTCGAGACCCAGCCGCTGGCACCGCCGCCCGGCAGCACCGTCGCTCCGCCGAACCAGCCGCCATCCGTGGCGGTCGCACCGCCCAATCCGCAAGGAGCGCCGCAGCCGGGTGCCAATCCGGCCGCGCCGGGCCAGCGCCCGCCCCAGCAGAAGGGCGCCGTGCCGCAGACACCGGCGAGCCTTCAGCCCGGCGACGAGGTCGTCACCGAGCCGCCGGCGCAGAAGATCGTGAACAAGAAGGCGACATTCTCGGGGCTCGACAAGATCACCGGACGCATCATCAATTTCGACGAGGATATCGGCGAGACCGTGCAGTTTGGCGCGCTCCGGGTCAAAACCGATGCCTGCTACACGCGGCCGGCAACGGAAGCCGCCAACACCGACGCCTTCGTCGAGGTCGACGAGATCACGTTGCAGGGCGAGGTGAAGCGGATTTTCTCGGGCTGGATGTATGCCGCAAGCCCCGGCCTGCACGGCGTCGAGCATCCGATCTACGACATCTGGCTGACCGACTGCAAAGAGCCGCAGCAGACCATCGCGACGGCAGCACCGGATCCCGCGACCAAGCCCGCGCCGCCGCCTCCGGCGCAGAAGAAGGCCGCGCCCAAGCAGGCCGTGCAGCAGCGTCCGCCGCAGCCATTGCCTCCCCCGCAGCAGCCGCAGCAGGCTCCACCTCCGCCGCCACAGCAGCAGCCGGGTCTTTTCAATTTCCCCGGGTTTGGCCGCTAGACAAAAATCGACGACTATTGCCGGGAGGCGATGATCTCGAGCGCGCGTGCGCCCGGGACCGGCTGGTCCGCCGGCAGCTTGAGGAAATCGCCGGGCTCGCCGGCGAGCGCCTTGTCGAGCAAGGCCGTATAGCGCCGCCGCGAAACTTCGGCTGCGCCAAAGCTCTTCAGATGCTCGGTGACGTATTGCGTGTCGAGCAGCTCGAATCCGCCATGGATGAGCCGCGCGACCAGATGCACCAGCGCTACCTTGGAGGCATCGCGCGCGGTGTGAAACATGCTTTCGCCGAAGAAGGCACGCCCGAGGCTCACACCATAGAGGCCGCCGACGAGATCGTCGCCCTGCCAGGCCTCGACGCTGTGACAATGGCCTAGATCGTGCAGGCCGCCATAGAGATCGCGAATGCGCTTGTTGATCCAGGTGGCCTCGCGTCCGGCCGCGGGCGCGGCGCAGCCGGCGATCGTCGCCTTGAAGGCGGTGTTGACGGTGACGCGAAAACAATCCGAACGCACGGTGCGCGCGAGCCGCGAGGCCACGCGAAAGCCGTTGAGCGGGATGACGCCGCGCATTTCCGGCTCGACCCAGAACAGCGTCGGGTCGTCCGCGCTCTCGGCCATCGGAAAGATGCCGCAGGCATAGGCACGCAACAGCACGGCCGGCGTGATTTCAGACGAGGCGGAATCGCGCGAAGTCATGGCTTGCGACAATAGCAGGATCGCGCCGCACTTGCGATGGGGCAGGCGAGCTCGCGCCGATCAGCTTGCCGCGGCACTGTTCGTCTTGCCCGGGGATGGGGCCGCGCGGCGGAACTTGAGGATGATGCGGGTTCCGGCATGGGCGGGATCGCGCTCGACCGAGGCATCGAGCTTGGTGGCCATGGCCGCGACGATGCGCTGACCCATGCCGGTAGAGCGCGGATCGGCCTTGGCGTTGTCGCCGACGCCGTCGTCGACGATCGACAGCATGAGATCCTCGCCCTGCGAGGTCAGCTCGACGTGGATCGGGCCGGCGCCATCGGGATAGGCGTATTTCACCGCGTTCATCACCAGCTCGTTGACGATGATGCCGACGGCGACTGCGCGGTCTGGATCGATCTCGATCGGCTCTGCCTTCAACGTCAAGCGCGACATCCGGTTGCCTTCGGCCGAGCGGCGCAGGTCCTCGAGCAGGGAATCCAGATACTGGTTCAGGACCACGCTCTTGAGATCCTGCGAGGTGTAGAGGCGTCGGTGCACCTGGGCGACCGCGGCGACACGGCCCATCGCATTGGTCAACGCCGCCTTGACCTCTTCCTGCGCGGCGGAGCTTGCCTGGAGGTGCAGCAGCGAGGCAATGATCTGGAGCGAATTGCCGACGCGGTGGTTGACCTCGCGCAGCAGAAGTTCGCGCTCGGCGGCAAGGGCGGCGTAGCGATCGCGCGAGGCATGGATTTCCGCCTCGGCTGCCTCGCGCGCCTTCTGCAATTCGGCCTGGCGCAGCGCGCCGTCGGCGGCGACCTGCAGGAGCGGGATGAAGTCGCCCTTGACGTCCTTGACCAAGTAATCCGAGGCTCCTGCCTTCAGCGCGGTCACCGCGATGTTGGAATCCTGCGATGCGGTGACGAACACCACGGGAGGCGCGTTCGGGATCGCCATGATCTGCTCGAGCGTCTCGAGGCCGTCGAGACCGGGCATGTACTGGTCGAGTGCCACCACGTCGATGCAGTCTTCGATACTTGCTTGGGCATCCGCGCGGCGGATGCGCTCCAGGCCTTCCTCGCCGCTCGCGGCATGAACGACCTTGTAGCCGCGGCGCGTCAGGCCGCGTTCGACCAGCCGCGCGAGCGCAACGTCGTCGTCGATATAGAGTAGTGTTGGTGTTCGCTGGTTCATGAGGCGGCGGGTGGGACCTGGATGACCGAGAAGAACAAGCCAAGCTGCCGGATGGCATTGGCGAAATTCTCGTAATTGACGGGTTTGGTGATGTACACGTTACAGCCGAGTTCGTAGCAGCGCTTGATTTCCTGGGAGTCGTCGGTGGTGGTCAGTACCACCACGGGCGAGGCCTTGAGATGATTGTTTTCCTTGATCTGCTTCAGGATGTCGATTCCGCTCATATCGGGGAGGTTGAGGTCGAGCAGGATCAGGAGCGCACGGCCTTTGTGCACGAGGCCGCTTCCGTCGGCGCCGAACAGATGCCTCACGGCGTCAGTCCCGTTGGCAAACGGAATGATCTCGTTGTTGACGCCAGAACGGCGAATGTTCCGCTCGATCAGGCGAGCATGTCCTTCGTCGTCCTCGATCATGATGATGGTGACGGGCTGGGTCATCGTTGTTCTTCGTTCCGGTTGCTGGCGTTCCATTTGATCGGCAGCGTGACCGTGAATGTACTGCCGACATTGAGTTCCGACGATACCGACATCGTTCCCCCCAGTCGGCGCACCAGTGCGCGCACATGGGCAAGGCCAATGCCCTGGCCCGGCTTGTCCTGGGTTCCAGCGCGCCGGAACAGGTCGAAGATGCGCTGATGATCCTTCGGATCGATGCCGCGTCCATTGTCGGTAACTTCGAAGATCGCATAGCCGAACTTGGTCCGGCCGCGGACTGTGATCGCGCCGGGAACTCCGGCTTTGAGGTACTTGATGGCGTTGTCGATCAAATTGGAGAAGATCTGCTCCAGAGCAAGGCGGTCGCTGACGATATCAGGCAATTCGCCGACGTGAATCTCGGCGCGCGCCTCGGCCGCCTGGTGTGCGACCGTGGCGGCGATGGCTTCGATCAGCTCGCGCGTGTCGATGCGGACCGGCTCGAACTCGCGCCGTCCCTCGCGCGTCAGATTGAGGATGGCCGAGATCAGGCGGTCCATCTTGCCGATAGATGATTTGATGAAGCCGAGCGCCTCGGAAAAATCCTCCGCGAGCTGCTTGTCGGCTCCGTCGAGCACGACGTCGGCGCTCTCGACCGGAGGACCGTCGGCTGGCGCACGTGCGAGGCTGCCGATGCGGCGGAAGATGTCGCGGCCCAGTTCCTCGAGCTCACTCGTGAAGCCCATGATGTTGACCAGCGGCGAGCGCAGATCATGGCTCACGATATAGGCAAAGCGCTGGATCTCGTTGTTGGCTTCGCGAAGATCGGCCGTGCGTTCGTCGACCGTGGCCTCGAGATTGGTATTGGCGTCGCGCAGGCGCGCCTCGGCGTCGTCACGGACGCCTGCAGAGCGGCGCACCAGCCAGGTCGAGAGCAGGGCGAGCACGACCACCAGGCCGGAGCCGATGCCGGTGAGCGAGGCCGCGAGCGTCTGACTGCGATCGGCATTTGCGGAGCGCAGCGAGAACAGCCGCTCTTCCTCCGCAGTCATTGTCGCTGCCACCTCGCGGATGGCGTCAGTCGAATTGGATGCGGCCGCCTGGCGGAGCAGCGCCGCGGCACTGTCGGGTTCGCCCCGCTTGACGAGATCCATTTCGCGCGAAAATTGCTCCAGCCGGGCCTGGATCACTTCGCGGAGCTTGGCGATGCTTGCACGTTGCGCCGGATTGTCACCGATCTGGCGGGTGAGCTTGTCGAGCGCCTGCGGGATGGTCGCCACCGCCGCGTCATGATCGCTCAGGAACTCGGGGCCGAGGGTCAGAAGATAGCCGCGCGCGCTGCTCTCGGCGCGGCGAATCTCCAGAAGCAGGGCATTGACCTGGTTTTCCACTTCGATGGTGTGGATCACCCACTTGCTGTCTTCTCGCGCCTTGTTGACGAGGTAGACGGACCCCGCACTGATCCAGGTCAGCACCAGGAGTCCCGCCGTGAACAGCAGGAGCTGCCAAAACGCGCGCCGTCGGTGCGCATCAGCGATCACGACGGTCTCGCCTTGTTGCGATCAGCGGAGTTCAAAACGCCCCCTTGGAACTGCCAACCCCAGAACGCGGTCGGGGCCAGAGGGTTCCAAAGGAGACGGGAAATTATTTCGCTGCGGGTTCCGTCTGGCCGGCCAGATACTGTTCGAGCCAGTGGATGTGGTAGTCGCCATCGATGATCGCGGGCTCCCGCACTAGCGCGCGGAACAGCGGCAGGGTGGTCTCGATGCCCTCGACCACCATCTCGTCGAGCGCGCGGCGGAGCCGCATCAGGCATTCGCCGCGGGTCTTGCCGTGGACGATCAGCTTGCCCACCAGTGAGTCGTAATAGGGCGGGATCGTGTAGCCCTGATAGACCGCAGAATCGATCCGGACGCCGAGTCCGCCGGGTGGGTGATATTGCGAGATCCGGCCGGGCGAGGGACGGAAAGTCTGCGGGTTCTCGGCGTTGATGCGGCACTCGATGGCGTGGCCGATGATCTGAACTTCGCTCTGCTTTGCGGGCAGTTCGCCGCCGGCGGCGATGCGGATCTGCTCCAGCACGAGGTCGATATCGGTGATGCTCTCGGTGACGGGATGCTCGACCTGGATGCGCGTGTTCATCTCGATGAAGTAGAACTCGCCGTCCTCGAACAGGAACTCGATGGTGCCGACGCCGAGATATTTCATCTCGCGCATCGCTTTCGCACAGGTCTCGCCGATCTTGGCGCGCGCGGCCGCGGCCAGCACGGGCGAGGGGCCTTCCTCCCAGACCTTCTGGTGGCGGCGCTGCAACGAGCAATCGCGTTCGCCAAGATGGATCGCGCCGCCGCGGCCGTCGCCGAGAATCTGGATTTCGATGTGGCGCGGCTTCTGGAGATATTTTTCCAGATAGACCGAGGCGTCGCCGAAGGCGGATTTGGCCTCGTTGGCAGCAGTCTGCAACGCCACCGCCAGGTCGGCCTCGCTTTGCGCGACCTTCATGCCGCGGCCGCCGCCGCCTGCTGCCGCCTTCACCAGCACGGGAAAGCCGATTTCCTTCGCAATCGCCATCGCGTCGTCTTCGGGGCCGACGCCGCCGTCGGAGCCAGGCACGACCGGGATGCCGAGCCGCTTGGCGGTTTTCTTGGCCTCGATCTTGTCGCCCATCAGGCGGATATGCTCGGCCTTCGGGCCGATGAAATGCAGATTGTGCTCGGAGAGGATTTCCGCGAAGCGCGCGTTCTCTGACAGGAAGCCGTAGCCGGGATGCACCGCGTCCGCGCCGGTGATCTCGCACGCCGCAAGCAGCGCGGGCACGTTGAGATAGCTGTCCTTCGACGGCGGCGGCCCGATGCACACGCTCTCGTCCGACAGGCGCACATGCATGGCATCGGCGTCGGCGGTGGAGTGCACGGCGACGGTCGCGATGCCGAGCTCCTTGCAGGCCCGCAGGATGCGAAGGGCGATCTCGCCGCGATTGGCTATGAGGATCTTGTCGAACATGGTGCCTCAGCGGGCGAATAGGGAGTGGCGAATGGCGAGTGGCGAAGAGCGAGCAGGGAATGGTGAGACCATTCGCTATTCGCTACTCGCCATTCGCGTTACTCAATGATCACCAGTGGCTCGCCGAACTCGACCGGCTGGCCGTCCTCGACCAGGATCTGTGTCACCGTGCCGGCGCGCGACGAGGGTATCTGGTTCATGGTCTTCATAGCTTCGATGATGAGCAGCGTCTGCCCGACCGCCACCTTGCTGCCGACCTCGATGAACGGCTTTGCACCCGGCTCCGGCGCCCAATAGGCGGTGCCGACCATCGGCGAGGTCACGGCGCCCGGATGCTTCGACAGGTCCGCAGCCGCGGCCGCAGGGGCGGCAGCGACCGGCGCGGCGGCGGTGTGCGTCATCGGGACGGGCATGGTTGCAGCAACGCTGATGTTGCGCGCAACGCGCAGGCGCAAACCCGCACGTTCGATCTCGATCTCGGTGAGGCTCGTCTCATCGAGCAGCAACGCAAGCTCGCGGACGAGCGCGGAATCCTCGCTGGAAAACTTTGCGGCTGCTTTGTCGTCTGGCTGGCGCGCCATGTTGCTTGATCCGAATGTTCTGTTGAAGGGGGGCGTCAGGCTTTGGACTTGATGCCGAGCTTGGCGGCAAGACCTTGGATCGCGAGGCGGTAGCCCTCGATGCCGAAACCGCAGAGCGAGGCAAAGGCCGCGCGCGCGGTGTAGGAGTGGTGGCGAAAACTCTCGCGGGCGTGGATGTTGGTCACATGCACCTCGACCGTCGGAATCTGCACCGCGAGCAGCGCATCGTACAGCGCGATCGAGGTGTGCGAATAACCGCCGGCGTTGATGATGATGCCCTTCATCTTGCGGGCATGCGCCTCGTGGATGAAGTCGATCAGCTCACCCTCGCGGTTGGATTGCCGGCAGTCGGCCTTGAGCCCGAACTGCGCTGCGGTGTCCCGGCACAGCTTCTCGACGTCAGCCAGCGTGGCATGGCCGTACGTCTCGGGCTCGCGCGTCCCCAGCAGGTTGAGGTTCGGCCCGTTGAGAACGAGGATGGTGTTGGTCGCTGGTTCAGCCATTCCAATCCCGGAAGAGGTGCTTCGGCGTGGCGGGGTTATAGGTAACAAAGCGCCCTAGGGGAAGCCTTGAAGGGCCTTCCAGGCGGCTTGAAGCGCCTCATCCAGTGTGCAAAAACCTGTGTGGAAGCTACGGAAATTGCTTGTTAACCAGTCCGAAGCATGGCTGCGGGCCAACGCAGAAGGGCGGGCATCGCTGCCCGCCCTCAGAGGTTGCCGTCATGCGGCCTTAGGCATTCAGGACTGCCACGATCTCGTAGGTGTCCGGATTGATGATCACGATCTCATCCTTGACCAGGACGTACTTGTAGGTCCGCCACTCCGGATAGATCGTCACCACCCGCGGCGGCAGGGCGTGCAGTTCAATCCCCTCGCGGGGAATGCGGGTGCCAACCGAGATCGAGAAGTTCACGTTTGTCACCGGCCGCACGTGCTCCTCGCGGATCACCGACGTGATCTGGGTGCGCTGTTCGGTCGAGAGCTTGGCGCCGGCGCCGGCTTGGCCGGTGGTCTGGGTCGAGGTACCAGCCTGGCCCTGTACGTTGGTGCCGGGCTGACCCTGGCGGGTCTCGCCGGTGGTCGTGCCGGGCTTGGTCTCGGTCTCGGAGCTCATGCCCTTTGACTTGTCCTGCTGGCCTTGGGCGCGTTCGTCGGTGCGCTGACCCTTCGTTGCACCTGACTTCTCCTCAGCCGTCGGATTCTTGTGCATCGTGCCCGAGGACTTCTCGTCCTTCATCGCACCCGAGGACTTCTCCTCGGCGCCGGATTTCATGGATCCACCAGCCTGTCCCACGGTGCCCTTTTCCTTGCCCGTGGAATCCTTCTGCATCGCTCCGGACTTCTCGTCCTTCATGGCGCCCGAGGACTTCTCCTCCGCGCCGGACTTCATGGAGCCGCCAGCCTGTCCCACGGTGCCTTTTTCTTTGCCCGTGGATTCCTTGCCCGTGGCGCTGCCATGCTCGGCCGCGCCGCCCGGCTGCGACTGTTGCATCTGCTGGGTGCCACCGGCGCCACCGCTGTCGCGGCCCATGGTGCCTTGTGCGTTCGCCAAGCCGGTGCCGGCGACGAGTGCGACCGCGGCAACCGAGATCATAAAGCGGTTCAACATTGAAATTCTCCTCACGTGATCAGTTGCGTCATTGCCCGCGCCGACAACGAAAGGAGATTTGAGTTGTTCCGGAACTTCGGTGGTTCCACGGCTTTTGTTTGTTGAATGCCAGATGAATGACTTCGCAGGATCGCTGCAAGAAGATTTGCCGCAAGAAAAAGGCCGGCTTCTATGGCCGGCCTTGCTTCATGTGCGATGCGTTACAAGTCGCGATCAGCAAGTCGCCTTACCACAGCGCGCGACGCCGATCTTTTCCCGGAGGCCTTCGACGCCGATGGCGCCGACCACGATCTGCTTGCCGATCACGTAGCTCGGCGTGCCGTTCATGCCCATGGCTTCGGCGAGCTTGAAGTTCTCTTCGATGGTGGCGCGCACCTCGGGACTGGCAAGGTCTTTCTCGATCTTCGCGGTGTCGAGTCCGGCTTCCTTGGCCGCCTGGAGCGCGCGCGCCTTGTCGGCGGCGCCGCGGCCGCCGAGCAGCTTCTGGTGGAAGTCGAGATATTTCTTGCCGGTCGGATCCTGCATGCGTACGGCGACCGCGACCTGCGCGGCCTCGACCGAGCCCTGGCTTAGCACCGGAAACTCCTTCAGCACGACCTTCAGCTTGGGATCGCTCTTCATGAGGTCGAGCATGTCCGTCATCGCGCGTTTGCAGTAGCCGCAATTGTAGTCGAAGAACTCGACGAAGGTGACGTCGCCGTCCTTGTTGCCGAGCACGACCTGGCGCGGCGAGTTGAAGATCGCGTCCGCGTTCTGGGCGATGCTGGCCTCGTGCTTCTGCGTTTCGGCCGCGGCCTGGCGCTTGCTGAGCTCGGCCATGGCCTCCTCGAGCACCTCAGGATGGCTGACGAGGTAGTTCTTGACGATCGCCTCGATGTCGGTGCGCTGACCATCGGAGAAGCTGTCGGCAGACGCGGGCGCGGCTACGCCGAACATGGCGAGTGCAAACAGCGCGGGAGCAAGCAGGCGCAGCGAAGGCATAGGCAAATCCTCTTATCCAAAGCAGGTTTCGGGCAACGTCCCGGCGGACTCAGGCGCGGTGTCGTGACGTCGTGGTATCAGGCTTCGTGGTATCAGGCTTAGTTGCGCGGCGGCTTGGCCGCCACGATGTCGTCGGCCTTGACCCATCCGGGCGTGCCGACGGCGAAACGGGTTTTCGCGCGCGTGGCGAGCTCGCGGGCAGTCTTGTTGTCGCCGCGCAGATATGCGGCTTGCGCCGATGCCAGATCGGCCTCGGCATAGTCCCCCTTCCGGCCATAGGCCATCGCGAGTTGCATATAGCCGAGCGGCGCCTCAGGCTCCCGCGCCACCGCGGCACGGAGAATCCGAATGGCATCGTCCGTGTAGGCTTTATTATCGGTTCCAACCAGTGCCTGCCCAAGTAACATCTCGATGAGGGGGGAATTGTTCGAAAGCTGCACCGCCTTGCGCAGGGCCGGGATGGCCTCGGCAGGCTTGCCGCTTTCCAGAAGGGCCTGGCCACGCACCTCGTAGAAATACGCATTGTTCGGCTGCACCTGGATCAGCGCGTCGATCTGGGCGAGCGCGCTGCGCAGATCGCCGTGCAGATAGGTACTGATGGCACGGGCATAGCGCGCGGGCAGGCTGTCGTTCGACTGCGGATAGCGGCGGTTCACGGTCTCCGGCCGCTCCATGAAGGCGGAGATCTTGGCGCGCACCATGTCGTGGCGGAGCTGGAGCGCGAGATCGTCCTTCTTGTCCCAATAGGGGCTGCTGCTGGCGAACTCCTGGAGCGCAGCGACTCGCTCGGCGGGCATCGGGTGCGACTGCAGATAGGGATCGGCGCCGCGCGCGGCGAACAGACTCTCGCTGGTGAAGCGCTTGAAGGTCTCGTACATGCCCTTCGGCGATTGCTGGGTTGCGGTCAGGAATTTCACGCCGGCGCGATCGGCGTTCTCCTCCTGCTGGCGCTGGTAGGACAACAGCGAGCGGCGGATCATCTCCTGCGGCCCGGCGATCGCAGCGGCGCCGGCATTGGCAAGCCCGTTGTTGCCCGCGCTGCCGCTGCCGCGCGTGCTGCCTGCGACCATCGCACCGGCGCCGAGCAGCATGGCGATGATCATCTGGGTCTGGGCGTTGGCGAGCTGTTCGCGCAGCTTCGAAAGATGACCGCCGGCCAGATGCCCGGTCTCGTGTGCGAGCACGCCGATGATCTGGTTCGGCGTATCCGATTGGAGGATCGCGCCGTAATTGACGAAGATGCGGCGGCCGTCGGCGACGAACGCGTTGAACGAGGCCTCGTTTAGGATCACCATCTGGATGTTCTGCTTTTCCAGACCGGCGGCGCGCAGGATCGGGCGGGTGTATTCACGAAGCAGCTGCTCGGTCTCGGTGTCGCGCAGGACAGGCGGCCCCTTCTGCTGCGCCTGCGCCGCCGGGAACGGCGACAGCACGATCGACGCCGCAGTCACGACGGCGGTGAGGGCAGAGACCTTCTTGCGAAATGCGATCTGGAACGACATCAAATGGTCTTGGTCAAACAGTCCCGGCAAGCGGATTTGGAGGGCGGTTTCGTGCTTTGTTTTGGCGATTGGCGGCGGACCGGATACGCGATATGCCCTTATGAGCCGCACAATGCGGCCAGTCTGGGGCGCAAGCGCCCGGTTTTCCGGACCGAACGGAGCGGTCCGCCAGCGAATAGCAGAAATCGATGCAAGACGCGACATTGAGGAACCGGGTGGGGCAGTGGCTCGAGCCGTCCCGCCGCAGCGATGTTCCCCCGTTCATGGTGATGGACGTGATGGCCGCGGCGGCCCGAATCGAGGCGGCCGGCGGCCATGTCATTCATATGGAGGTCGGCCAGCCCGCGGCCGGCGCACCCAAGGCCGCGATCGCGGCGGCGCATGCGGCGCTCGCAGCGGGGCGGATTGACTACACCTCCGCCCTTGGCATCCCTTCGCTGCGCGAGCGCATTGCGCGGCATTATCGCGAGGCGTATGGCTGCGCCGTCAGCGCCGAACGGGTGGTGGTGACGACAGGCTCCTCGGGCGGCTTCATCCTGGCCTTCCTGTCGATGTTCGAGCCCGGCGATCGCGTCGCCGTGACGGTGCCGGGCTATCCGCCATACCGCCATATCCTCACCGCGCTCGGCTGCGAGCCGGTGCTGATCGAGACCAGCGATGAGACGCGCCACGCCCTGACCGGCGAGGCGCTGCTCGCCGCACATCGCAAGGCGCCACTGAAGGGTGTGCTGGTCGGCAGTCCCGCCAATCCGACCGGAACGATGATGTCCAGGGAGGCGCTTTCCAGCTTGATCGCGGCGGCGGAAGACGCCGGCATCCGCTTCATCTCCGACGAGATCTATCATGGGCTCGACTATGCGTTTCCGGCGGTGACGGCAGCCGCGCTGTCGCAGCACGCACTCGTCATCAACTCGTTCTCGAAGTATTTTTGCATGACGGGCTGGCGCGTCGGCTGGATGGTCGTGCCGGACGTGCTGGTGCGGCCGATCGAGCGCCTGCAGCAGAACCTGTCGATCTCGGTGCCGTCGCTGTCGCAGATCGCGGCCGAAGCTGCCTTCGACGGGGCGGCCGAGATGGAAGCGATCAAGCATGGCTATCAGGAAAACCGCCGCATCCTGATCGAGGGGATGCCCAAGGCCGGATTGACGAGGTTCCTGCCCGCCGACGGCGCCTTCTACCTCTATGCCGACGTCTCGGACTTCACGTCGGATAGTTTCGAATTCGCCAAGCAGATGCTCGAACAGGCCCATGTCGCGGCTACGCCGGGCCTCGATTTCGATCCCATCCATGGCCGCTCGTTCATACGATTGTCCTACGCACGCTCGCCTCAAGAGATGCGGGAGGCAGTTGACCGGATCGCTCACTGGCTTAAATAGCCGCCAGTTTTTCACGAAGCCTTCCGGAGTTCATCTTGTCTGACAGATCAGTCCCGTCCGCCGCTGCGCCGCATTTTCCACTTGCCGCAACGTTGTGGCCGGCTCAAGCGGGCGAAACCGCCGGCGCGCTGCGCGCGATCGTGCTGGTCGCGCTCGGCACCGCCTTGATGGCGCTATCAGCCAAGGTGAACCTGCCGCTGCCTTATGTGCCCATGACATTGCAGACGCTGATCGTGCTGATGATTGGCGCGGCCTATGGCTGGCGCCTTGGCAGCGCAACCATGATCGTCTACCTCGCCGAGGGCGCGATCGGGCTGCCGGTGTTCGCAGGCCCGGTAGGGGGAATTGCGCCGCTGGTCGGCCCGACCGCCGGCTACCTGTTCGGCTTCGTTGCCGCCGCCTTCGTCACCGGCTGGCTCGCCGAGCGCGGCTGGGATCGCAGCGTGGTGTTGCTGTTTGCGGCGATGGCGGTTGGCCACCTCGTCATTCTGACCGCCGGATTCGGCTGGCTGGCCTATGGCCTCGGTCTTGGGGCGCCCAAGGCCTGGCAGGTCGGCATAGCGCCATTCATCGCCGCTTCGCTAGTCAAGAACGCGCTTGGGGCGACGCTAATGCCGGCGGCGCGCTGGCTTCTCGACCGCCGGTAAAGCGCGAAAGTCCCAGCAGTTCCAATTGACAGGGCCGGCCAAGTTGATCTTGGCTGGACCGGAAGTTTTAGGGGGAGTGAAACAATGACAACAACAACGATGGCGGGAGCGCCGGATGCACCGGCCGCCGCCGCCAAGCCGTGGTACAAGGTTCTCTACATCCAGGTGTTGATCGCCATCGTGCTCGGCGCCATCGTCGGCTGGCTGTGGCCTTCGGTTGCCACCAACGAATGGATCAAGGCGCTCGGCGACGGCTTCATCAAGCTGATCAAGATGGTGATCGCTCCGATCATCTTCTGCACCGTGGTCTCGGGCATCGCGCACATTCAGGATGCCAAGAAGGTCGGGCGCATCGGCGTCAAGGCGCTGGTCTATTTCGAGATCGTCTCGACGTTTGCACTGGTGATCGGCCTCATCATCGGCAATGTCGTCAAGCCCGGCGCCGGCTTCGGCAATGCCGCGGCGAACGCGCAGGCCGTCGCCAACTATGCCAAGCAGGCCGAGGGCCAGAAGAGCGTCGACTTCATTCTGCACATCATTCCCGACACCGTGGTCGGCGCCTTCGCGCAAGGCGAGATCTTGCAGGTGCTGCTGTTCTCGGTGCTGTTCGGCTTCGCCATCATGGGCCTTGGCGAGCGTGGCCATACCATCCGCAGCTTCATCGATGATGCCGCGCATGCGGTGTTCGGCGTCATCTCCATCGTGATGCGCGCAGCACCGATCGGCGCCTTCGGCGCGATGGCCTATACCATCGGCAAGTTCGGCACCGGCGCGATCCTCAACCTGATCGGACTGATCGCGACCTTCTACGCCACCGCGGCGCTGTTCGTGTTCGTCGTGCTCGGCATCGTAGCTCGCCTGGCCGGCTTCTCGATCTTCAAGTTCCTGGCCTACATCAAGGACGAACTGCTGATCGTGCTCGGCACCTCGTCCTCGGAAAGCGCGCTGCCGTCCTTGATGGAGAAGCTGGAACGGCTCGGCTGCTCCAAATCGGTGGTCGGCCTTGTGGTGCCCACGGGCTATTCGTTCAACCTCGACGGCACCAACATCTACATGACGCTGGCGACGTTGTTCATCGCGCAGGCGCTCGGCGTCGATCTCACCTTCGGTCAGCAACTGACCATCCTGGTGGTGGCCATGCTGACCTCGAAAGGCGCCTCCGGCATCACCGGTGCGGGCTTCATCACGCTGGCGGCAACGCTTGCCGTAGTCGATCCGCGCCTCGTGCCCGGCATGGCGATCGTGCTCGGCATCGACAAGTTCATGAGCGAATGCCGTGCGCTGACCAATCTGTGCGGCAATGGCGTCGCCTGTGTGATCGTCGCCTGGTGGGAGGGCGAACTCGACCGCGACAAGCTCAACGCCAACCTTTCCAAGCAGATCGATCCGACCGACATGGAAACGGCTGTCACGACGGACTGATCTGCAAGCCGGATCCGACGACGCCGATCGCCGTCAGATATGAAGTAACAGGGCTGGTCGAGATCCTCGATCAGCCCTTTCTCTTTCGGCTGCCAAGCGAGCAAGACTCGCGTTTTCGCGCTCGACGTCGGCGCCGGCGAATCGCGCGATCGTGCCGCCGGCGGCGCCGCGTTGCTCAACCACGTGTACGCGGAAGAACAAAGAGGGCCATAGCCCTCTTTTCAAGTCAGTACCGGCGATAGCCTCGATGGTAGACGTAGCCGCGATGTACGTAAGGACGGCGGACATAGACCCCCCGTCGATAGATGGGGGCTCTGCGAACGCAACCTCGTGGACCGCAAACGACTGCAACACTCTCGACGTTTGAAGCGCGGAACTGTCCTAAGGGGGCGCCGATGCGGTGCCCATCGAAACTGTTGCGCCACCTAAAGCGGCCAGTGCGAGAAGCACAAATTTGAGTCTCATCTCTAGTTCTCTCCTGTCAGCGCAGCCTCCGGGGGCAGCCTAGAGGTTCCTCTCTGAACGAAGGATGAGCGCCGAGATTAAATCGTCGCAACCATAGCGCAGTCGAAGTTTGCTTTAGCGAACTGCAGCGCGGCGACGATTGGCCTGCGTTTGGGTCAGAACGATATTCCGCGGTTACGAGTACACGCCCTAGAACCGCTCCGGCCGGTATGGCGTCGGATCGATCGACGGCGTCTCGCCGCTCATTATCTCGGCGAGCAGACGTCCCGTCGCGGGGCCCAGGGTAAAGCCCTGGTGGCCGTGGCCGAAATTCATCCAGAGGCCGGGGTGGCGCGGGGCAGGGCCGAGCACCGGCAGCATGTCGGGCGTGCAGGGGCGGGTGCCGAACCACGGCTCGGGTTCGACCCGCGCGCCGAGGTCGATCAGTTCGCGCGCCGAAGCTTCGGCACTGGCAAGTTGCACCGGGGTTGGCAGCGCATCGGCGCCGGTCAGCTCCGCACCGGTGGTGATACGGATCCCCTTGGCCATGGGGCCCATGGCGTAGCCGCCGCCCCTGTCGACCAGCGGCAGATCGAGCGAAGAGCCGCCGCTGTAATGCATGTGATAGCCGCGCTTGCGCACCAGGGGAATGCGGTAGCCGAACTTGTGCAGGAGATCGGGCGACCACGGCCCGAGCGTCACCACGGCGGAGCCAGCGTCGATGCGTCCGTTGTCGGTGTCGACCGACCAGCCGGTGACGGTCTGCTGCAAGCTCTGGGCGTCACCGAGCAGTAGCGTGCCCCCGAGGCGCTCGAACAGGCCGGCATAGGCCGTGACCAGAGCACCGGGATCGGACACGGTCCAGGTATCGAGCCAGTGGATCGCGCCGGGAAGGTCGTCGCGCAGGATCGGCTCGGCCTTCGTCAGCTCGCTGCCCGAGAGCACGCGAAAATTCACGCCGAATTCGCGCCGGTCTTCCTCCGCTGTCTGGATCGCGAGGTCGAATGAAGCGGGGTCGCGGTGCAGCACGCGATAGCCGGCGCGGCGGATCAGATTGTCGGCGTGCGCCTCGCGGATCAGGATGTCGTGCTCTGGCGTCGCATAGGCAATCAGCCGCGCCCAGGCTTCGATCGCTTCGCGATGCCGCTTCGGCGCCGAATGCCACCAATAGCGCAGCAGCGGCTCGACGTGGCGGTGAAGCGAAGAGAAGCTGTAGCGGACGTCGTTGGTGCGGCCGGCCGCGATCTTCAGGAGCGTGGCAAAATCGCGCGGCATCGGATAGGGCCGTACCGCCTCGGCCTGTATCATCCCGGCATTGCCGTAGCTGGTCTCGCGGCCCGGCTCCCGGCGGTCGACCAGGGTGACCGACCAGCCGCGCTGCTGGAGATGCAGCGCAGCCCCGACGCCCACCATGCCGCCGCCGAGAACGATCGCGCTTTGCATTGGCGGAATTCTCCTGTCAGGCCGGCTTCGGTGCAAGCTTCGGCTGGGCCGTGCTGATCGTCGCGGCAACCACGACGGACAGCGCGGTCATCGCCACCAGGAAACCGAAGGCCGCATCGAACGATCCGGTTCCGGTCACAATGAAGCCGATGGCGGCAGGGGCCACGAAGCCCGCGCTCTGGCCGCCGAGATTGACCATGCCGACACCCGATCCGATCTGGTCGTCGCGGAGTAGCTTAGTCGGAAGCGCAATCACCGAGGCCAGTACGAAGGATTTGAAGAAGTAGACCACCGACTGATAGGCGATCAGCATCGCGATCGTCTCCGCCTTGTACATGGCGTAGAGGAAGATGCCGGTCAATGCCGAGCTGCCGATCAGCAGATATTTCTCGCGCTCGTTGAAGAATGTTGTCATCACCCAGCCGCCGATCGCGGTCGCAATGGTCGCCATCACGAACGGAATCGGTGCGACCACGCCGACGGTCTTGAGGTCGAGCCCGCGCTGCTGGAGCAGATAGAGCGGCATCCAGGAATCCAGACCCTTGTTGACGCAGCTGAGACCGAACCAAACCACCATCAGCTGCCACAGCAGCGGATTCTTCATGAGCTCGCGCATCGGCGCGCGGTTTTCAGTCCTAACCGACGATACGCCCGCGCCGGTCTCGATCGAGCGTCCAAGATGCGGGATGAACGCGAAATAGAGCACCGCGAAGACCAGGCCGGCAATGCCGATCGCGTTGAAGGCATGGCGCCAGCCGAGCCAGAGGATGAGCGGCGCCATGATCAGCGGCGCGAGCATGCTGCCGGCATAGTTCGACGACAGCAGCAGCGACGACATCTTCGGCCGGCTGTCCTTCTTGAACACTTCCGCGATGGCGCGAATGCTGGCCGGCGGAAAGCCGCCCTCGGCGATGCCGAAGATGAAGCGGATCGCGATCAGCGACGTCAGCGACCAGGCGAGGCTCGTGAATGCCGTAAACAGCGACCACATCACGATGGTGACGATCACCACATATTTCGAGCCGAAGCGGTCGGAGAGCCAGCCGCCCGGCACCTGCATCGCGGCATAGCCGAGGAAGAACGCGCTGATGACGATGCCGAGATCGGCGGCCTGGAGATTGAAGTCCTTGCCGATCTGCGCCAACGCCAGCGAAATCGCCGCGCGGTCGATGTAGGAGATGCAATAGGCGATATAGAGCAGGACGAAGGTGACGATGCTGGTCTTCCGTTTCGAGAGCAATTCGGCCATGCGCGTCTCCGATTTGCCGGCGATCCGGCGGTCCAGCTTGTCTTGGTCTATTCCCAGGTGAGGAAGCCTGGCGTGGCCGACAGCGGCGGTGCCACGGCCAATCGTGCCAGGTCGGGCACCGGCCGGCACATGTGCATGTCACCGGCGAACGCAGCCTCGAGACTCGCGGCCACCGCAAGCACGATGGCGTCGCCGCCGCGCGGGCCGACGATCTGAAGCCCGAACGGCAGGCCGGCTTCATCGAGGCCGAGCGGAATGCTGATCGCGGGGTGTCCTGCGAGCGTCACGGCGTAGGCGAGCGCGAGCCAGTGGAAGTAGGATTTCGTCGGCGCCCCGTCGATCTCGGCCGGATAGAGCTCGGACCAGGGCCGCGGGCTCAGCGTGATCGTCGGGCTGATCAGCACGTCGCAGCTTTCGAAGAAGCTCTGATAGGCGCGATAGATCCGTGTCTGCGTCGTCGCGGCACGCGAATGGTCCTCGAGCGTATAGCTGAGGCCTTCCTCGACATTGGCGCGGACGTTGGGGCCGAGCATCTCGGGACGTTCTTTGTAGTTCTTGCCATGCATCGCCAGGAACAATCCTGCGCGCAGCACGGCAAAGGCATCGTCCGCCCCGGTGCAGTCCGGCGTGGCCTCGCGGCATTCGGCGAACAGCGGCGCAAGCTTCTTCACGCGATCGCGGAACGCGCAGCGGATGGCCTGCTCGGTCGGTGCGAAGTCGAAGTCTTCGGTGCAGGCGAGACGCAGGTTGCCGAGCTCCGCCGGGCGCGGCGCGGCCCAGCGCTCGGCGCGCGCGCGCAGAGGCTCGCCGGGCAGGGTGTAGGCGAGCGGATCGCGGGCATCATCGCTCGCCATGACCGAGAGCATCAGCGCGGTGTCCGCGACATTGCGTGCCATCGGCCCGTCAGTCGACAAATTAGACCAGCCGAACGCGCGCTTTTCGCTCGCCACGAGGCCGTAGGACGGACGCATCCCAACGATGCCGGCGAAGCCTGCCGGATTGCGCAACGACCCGCCGGTATCCGAGCCCGAGGCGAGCGGGGCCATGCCGCAGGCGAGCGCGACTGCCGAGCCGCCGGAGGAGCCGGCGGCCGAGCGCATGGGATCGAAGGGATTGCCGGTCGCGCCGAAAACGGGATTGCGGGTGTTGCCGCCCGCCGCCCATTCCGGTGTGTTGGTCTTGCCGATGATGATGGCACCGGCGGCGCGCAGCCGGGCGACCGAGCCCTGGTCGGTGGCCGGTACATGGTCTCGCAACAGCGGACTGCCGTAAGTCGTGCGCATCCCCGCGGTGTCCTGGGTGTCCTTGATCAGAACGGGGAGACCATGCAGCGCGCCGCGATCTTCGCCGCGCAGGATGGCAGCCTCGGCCGCTTTCGCGGCAGCGCGCGCGCCCGGCTCGTCCAGCGTGACGACCGCGTTGACGGCGGGATTGACGGTGGCGATGCGCGATAGGCAGGCATTCAGCAGCTCGACAGGCGAGATCGCCCGCGCAGCCAACAAGCGGCGCAGATCAACGGCGCTGGAATCGCAAAGTCCAGACATGCCAGATCCTTTCAAATTATGAAAACGGTTTAGCATATTGGAAAGTATGGCTCGCGCACGTATATTCGTCAAAGCGAGGCATTTCGTGCACAAATCTTGGAATTCTGCTCAGTGGAGGGTCAAATGGGACGCTTCTGGGGCTGCTTTCACCGAAAAGATTAGATCGATCGGTCAACAATTTCTCCCCCGCCGTGCTACCGTTGCCGTATGAGCGAGATCGCGACGTCCGAAGGGCCCAATTCGCAGCTTGGCCAGTGCCTCAAGGCCGCCCGCCAGGCGCGCGGCCTTACGCTCAAGCAGGTGGCCGAGCGGACTGGCATGGCGCTCTCGACCCTGTCCAAGGTCGAGAACGGCCTGATGTCGCTGACCTACGACAAGCTGTTGCAGCTCACCTCAGGCCTGAAAATGGAGATCGCCGAGCTGTTCAATCCGGCGATCTCGGCTCCTGCGCAGGGGCGGCCGGTCACGGCGCGGCGCAGCATCAGCCGGGCCGGGCAGGGCCAGGTGATCACCACGAAATTCTACACCTACACCTATCAATGCACGGACCTGATCGGCAAACGCATGGTGCCGATCATGGCCGAGGTCCGCGCGCGCTCGCTGGACGAGTTCGGCCCGCTGCTGCGACACGCCGGCGAGGAGTATTTTCTGGTGACGAGCGGACGCGTTGCCGTTCACACCGAGTTCTACGCGCCGGAAATCCTGGGCGAAGGCGACGGCATCTACCTCGACAGCACCATGGGCCACGCCTACCTCAACGCCGGCGATGCGCCTTCCGCCACGGGCGTATGTCTCTGTACCAGCGAGGCGCCCGATCTCTACGACCAGCTCCGCCAGATCGCATCGCGCGAGGTGGCGCCGCCTGGTGAGGGGGAGCCGGCGCAATAGCGCTAGGTCGTGCACTGAAACGAAAAACGCCCGGCCATGCCGGGCGTTTTCTGTTGTGTGCCGAGTATGAACGACAGCTTGGAGGTGGAAGTCCTCTATCCAGCCTGATGACGGCGAAGGATTAGCGAAGCGCAAGGGCGTCATCGTGAGGTGAGGTCTGAAGAAAGCGTGGAGCAAAGCCGCGGCCCGATGGACAAACACCGGATAACGAGGCCTACCCGGCCGGACGAGCGAGCAACTGATCGCGAAGTCCACGGTCATCAAGGACCGGGGTGGTAAATCCGGCGGGGGTGCGGC